>DATCOK010000612.1:0-8364 GCA_036564765.1 Candidatus Acidiferrum sp.
ACCTATCACGGCAGCTTTACCGCTACGGACGCGGACGCTTACCGCAAAATGATGCACGACGTGGACGACCTGCATGTCGGCGGATTCATCAACGTTACGCAAATGTCGCCGCTCGGAATCATCAAGAGCCAGGCGTACCCGACGGCGGTGCTGACCAATCAACTGCAAGCGCGCTCGAAGTTGCCGCTGCTTATTGGCGCCGATTTCGAACGCGGCGCTGCCATGCGCCTCGACGAAGGCACGTCCTTCCCCACGGCCATGGCTGTGGCCGCCGCGGGAAACCCGGCCGACGCTTACACCATGGGCAAGATCACCACGCTGGAAGCGCGTGCTGTCGGGATTCACTGGATTTACGCGCCGGTTTCCGACGTGAACAATAATCCGGGAAATCCCATCATCAATACACGTTCTTTTGGCGAGGATCCGCAACGGGTTGCTGAGTTTGTGGCCGCCTTCGTGCGCGGCGTGGAAGAAAACGGCGGGCTGGCCACCGCGAAACATTTCCCCGGACATGGCGACACGGCTGCAGATTCGCACATCGATCTGCCGGTGATTCGCGCGGACAGAGACCGGCTAGAGCATCTCGAACTAATTCCCTTCCGCTCGGCGATTGCCGCGGGCGTGGGCAGCGTGATGACCGGTCATCTTTCGATTCCCGCGCTGGAGCCGGACCCCAACACGCCCGCGACACTTTCGAAAAACGTCCTTACCGGCGTGTTGCGTGACGAACTGCACTTCCAAGGGTTGGTTGTCACCGACGCCATGGACATGGGCGGAATCACCACGCGATTTGCGCCCGGTGAAGCGGCGGTGCGCGCGGTGCTGGCCGGCGCCGATGCGCTTCTGATGCCGCCGGTTCCCGATGCCGCGTATGAAGCCTTGCAAGCCGCGGTGAAATCCGGACGCATCTCGCACGAGCGGCTGGATGCCTCGGTGCGGCGAATCCTGCTGGCCAAGGCGCGCCTGGAACTAAACAAGAACAAACTAGTCGATCTCAACGCCATCAATGAAAAATTTGGGCGCGCTCCGTGGCAAAAAGATGCGCAGGATATTTCCGATCGCGGCGTCACATTGCTGCGCGACAACGCCAAGCGCCTGCCGCTCAGCTCCTCCGAACCTTCACGGGCTTTGCTGCTGGCGTTTTACGCGGACCCCGAGCCGTATCCCGGAGAAGACCTCGAGCGCGAATTGCGTTCGCGTTTCGATTCCGTCGTCACACTGCGCGCGGATACGCGCTTCATCAAGGCCAACACGCTGAAATTGCCGGCCGCCGACACTTACGATGTCGTCATTCTCGCTTTATTCGTGCGCGTCAGTGACCGCAAAGGAAATGTGGACGTCCCTGAAGAGCAACTGGCGCTAGCCAAACAGGTATTTCAGGCCGGGAAGCCGGTGATTACCGTGGGATTCGGCAGCCCGTATCTAATCGAGAATTTTCCGCAGGCAGAAACCTGGCTCGCCGTTTTTGGCATCAGCGATGTCGCTCAAATTTCCGTGGCTCGCGCGCTGTTCGGGCAAATTCCTATCGGTGGACATTTGCCCGTGACGATTCCGGGCATCCCACTCAGAGCCGGCTTCGGTATTTCGCGCCCGGCGGATCCGGCTACGCTGCTAGCGATGGACGCGTCCGGCGACAAACAACTGCAACCCGCATACGACGTCATCGAAAAGGCCATCGCCGACAAGAATTTTCCCGGGGCGACGCTGGCCGTCGGCTACCAGGGAAGAGTTTCCATTCACGCGTTTGGAAAACTCAGCTACGACGCACAAGCTCCTAACGTAACGACGACAACCAAATACGATATCGCCTCGCTGACAAAAGTGGTGGCGACCACCACGCTGGTGGCCAAGCTCGCCGAAGGCGACTTCCCCGTCCCACTGGACCTGGATGCGCGCGTCGATCGCTACTTGCCGGAATGGGCGGCCAATCCGGAGCAGAAAGAATGGCGCAGCAAAGTGACGGTGCGCCATCTGCTAACCCATACCTCCGGGCTGCCTCCGTTCAAGGAATACTGGCGCACTTCCAAGGGCAAGCAGGACACGCTGTCGAGGATTTTCGCCGAACCACTCGAGTACGAGCCGGGCACGAAGGAAGTGTATTCCGACCTGGGTATCATTCTTATGGCGGAGATTGTGGAGCGGCTGACCGGTCGCACTTTGGATGACCTCGCGAAAACGTACATTTTTGATCCGTTGAAAATGTTCAACACCATGTACCGGCCACCGAGAAAACTCTGGCCCCAAATCGCGCCGACGGAAGTCGACAATAATCTGCGGCATCGTTTGGTACAGGGCGAAGTGCACGACGAAAACGCGTTTACTATCGGGGGCGTTTCCGGTCACGCCGGACTGTTCAGTACCGCGCCAGATCTTGCGGCGTTTTCCCAGATGCTGCTGAACGGCGGCAGTTACGGCCACGAACGCATACTGCGCCGCGCCACGGTAACGCAATTCACCTCGCCGCAGCAGCTTTCGAGCGGCACGCGCACGCTGGGCTGGGCGGTGCCCACGGAGGGCGGCTCCAGCGGCCACTTTTTCTCCGCGCACAGCTTCGGTCACACCGGCTTCACCGGCACTTCCATCTGGATCGATCCGGACCGCGACCTGTTTGTGGTGCTGCTCACGAACCGCGTCAACCCGACGCGCGAGAATCAGAAAATTCTCAAGCTACGCCCCGCGCTGCACGATGCCGTGATGGAGTCGCTCGGGCTTGCGCAACCGGCCCTGTCTCACCGCTAGTTCACGTCGACATTTTATTGCTGGAATGATGGGTTCGATCTTGGTGTGTACTGCATCCGTAAAGGATTACGCCGAGAAGATGCCTTGCTCCATGTCGCGGGACGCTTGCTGCAGATCGGCGGCCTTGCCTAAATCGCGCCAGTAGTATTCGTCAGCGCGGAACCCGTTGATTTTTTCTCCGCTGCCGGACAGCCGCAAATAAGTGTCAATGATGGAGAAGACGCCGTTTTCCGTCATCAATGGCAGCATTCTCGCAGAGATGATATGGATGCCGCCAAAGGCGAGTTCTTCTGTTTGCGGCGCTGTTCCAACCATCTCCGGTTGCCGGTTTCGGCCGGCGCGGCGTCCGCAAAGCTGCAGACTTTCGTCAAACAAGAGTTGCCGGCTGCTGTCGCGTTTTTGAACCGCGAGGGTCGCGAGGGCCCGGTTCTCAGTGTGCTGCTTAAGCATCCGTTCAAAATCAATCGTGCTGATGACGTCCACGTTGTGCAGTAGGAATGGCTCGTCCGATGCGACGGGCTCTTCAAGAAAAAACCAGCTGGCTTTTTTTAGCCCGCCGCCGGTATCAAGTAGCAGATCTTCGCGCGACACGTCAACGCGCATGCCAAAGTTATTGTGCGCCTGCAAAAAAGAAACAACCAGGTCGGAAAAGTGGTGTATGTTGACGATCACTTCGCGAATTCCACAATTACGCAGGCGCGTAAGGGTAATTTCCAGCAGGGTGCGTCCACCTACTTCCACGAGAGCCTTCGGGCGATCATCCGTGAGGGGCCGCAGGCGCGTACCGAGCCCCGCCGCCAGGACCATGGCTTTCATCGCGGTGCCGTCACTTTCCCATCTTCTCGAGCTCTAGATGGCGGACGTTCACGGCCAGGCCATTCTTCGCCCGAAAATGCTTGGCCAATTGTTCCGCGAGAAAAACAGAGCGGTGTTGTCCACCGGTGCAGCCGAAGGACACCATCAAATTTTTGAAGCCGCGTTGCTGGTAACTCGCGACGCTGGCGTCGACGAGCGAAAGCACACTGGCCAGATATTGATGCACGCTTTCCTGCTGCTTCAAGTAGTCGATCACCGGGGTGTCCTTGCCGGTCAAAGGCTTGAAACGCTCCTCGCGGCCCGGATTGGGAAGGCTGCGCGCATCGAACACGAACCCACCGCCGTTTCCGCTTTCATCCTTAGGCGCGGACTGATGAAATGAAAAACTGAAAATGCGCAACGTGAACTCGTCGCCGTCCGTCGCCAGCGACAATAATTTTGGTGAGGCCAGCATGCCCTGGAACGCGGCCATCAACGTGGGCAGCTCGACGGGCAACGTGACGTGGTGCAGCAGCCATCGCAGATTTTTCAGCGCGTACGGAACGCTTTGCAGGAAGTGCACCTTGCGCTCGTAGAAGCCGCGGAAACCGTAGGCGCCCAAGGCTTGCAGGATACGCACATAGACGTAGGCGTAGT
This sequence comes from Candidatus Acidiferrum sp., assembly GCA_036564765.1. GTDB lineage: Bacteria > Acidobacteriota > Terriglobia > Acidiferrales > UBA7541 > Acidiferrum. The sequence goes on from DATCOK010000612.1 coordinate 4,192, forward strand.
AGTGCCGCAGAAACACTTCCCGATCAAGCTTGATGTATTTGCCGAGCGTGGCGAGATAATCGTCGAGAAGTTTCTGGCGCAACTCGGGAGGCAGGTCGGCCTTGGCGTCGAACAACAACGAAGCGATGTCATACTGTAGCGCGCCCTTGCGGCCGCCCTGGTAGTCCACGAAATAGGGTTGGCCGTCGCGCAATAAAATATTTCGCGATTGGAAGTCGCGATAGAGAAAATAGTCGCGGTCGGCGGTCATCAGGAAATCGGTCAAACGCCCGAAATCGTTTTCAAGGGCCTGCTCATTGAAGGGCACGCCGGAGAGGCGCAGAAAGTAGTATTTGAAATAATTCAGGTCCCATGCGACGGATTGGCGGTCAAAACTTGCGATGGGATAACAGACTTCGTAATTCAGATCGCGGCCAGCTTCCACCTGGAAGCGCGGGAGGGTGGTCACAACTTTGCGATACGCTTCGGCCACGGCTGGAGCAACATTTTCGCCGGTGCGATTTTTGGAGAGAAATTCAAACAGCGTGGTGTCGCCCAGATCTTCTTCGAGATAGACTCCGCGATCGAGGTCTTCGCCGTAAATCTCCGGCACCGGCAGTCCGTATTTGCGGAAATGCTTCGAGAACTCCAAGAAAGCGGCGTTCTCTTCGCGCACGCCATAGACAATGCCAATGGCGGTTTTCTGCTCGTTGCAAAAGCGAATGATCTGGCGGCCGGAGCCGCCCAGTTCGCCTTGCAGCGGCTGCACACCGGTGGCCGGCGAACCAAAATGCCCTTGAAATAGGCGTTTGAGAATGTCCAAGGATGCAATTTCCAATGCGCCCGTCCCCATAAAACAGCTGTTTCATAATAGCCGAAACGCTGTTTTGTCCCGGGAAATAGGGAGGCGGAGTTTCTGGAAGGTATTATCCGTTTGTCTGCAAAAACACACGTTTCGAATGGGGCATGACGTAAGGCGTTAACCGCCAGTTATAATTTCAACGTGCTCGCACATCCCAAGGAAAAGCGCCGGAGCGAACTGCGCAATCCGGCATCGAAAAATCTGGATCGCATGAGCGCGCTGCAGATTGTACGGCTCATGAATCGCGAAGACCACAAGGTGGCGGTGGCGGTTGAGCGCGAATTACGCGCGATTGCGCGGGCGGTGGATGTGATCGTAGATGCCATGCGCGGCGGTGGCCGCCTCATCTACTCGGGCGCGGGCTCGAGCGGTCGCATTGCAGTTCTGGATGCCGCGGAAATTCCGCCAACGTTCGGGACGCCGCCTGGTCTGGTGCAAGCTTTGCTTGCCGGCGGGCGGCGCGCGATGACGGACGCGGTGGAAGGAGCGGAAGATTCGCTGGTAAACGCCGAACGCGATCTTCGCTCAATAAAACTACGTAGTAAGGACGCTGTGGTTGGTATCTGCGCGAGCGGCACGACCCCGTACGTGCTGGCCACGCTGCGTTACGCGCGCAGACACGGCGCCGTGACCATTGCGTTGACAGTGAACCGGAACACTCCAGTGGCACAAATCGCGGACATTCCGATCGCCACGGAGGTCGGCCCGGAAGTTTTGACGGGGTCCACGCGCCTGAAGGCTGGCACCTCGCAAAAAATGGTACTTAACATGCTCACTACCGGTGCGATGGCCCGCCTAGGACACATTTACGAAAATCTGATGATCGATGTGCGCGCTTCGAACCGTAAGGTTTCGCAGCGTATGGTGCGCATCCTGGCGGATGCCAGCGGCAAGAGCCTGTCCGAATCAGAACACGCTTTGCGTCAAGCGGGACGCAATCTGCGGGTCGCGCTGGTGATGCTGAAATTGCGGATAAACGCAGCGAAGGCGGAGAAAAAGCTGCGAGGCAGCAAAGGAAATCTGCGTGCAGCACTTGGCGAATGACTCGAAATGGCAGGGAGTCGGCGACCGTTGGAGGATGTTCAACGCGCTTCGCGTGACCTAGTTCATGGATAAATTTCTCATCAAAGGCGGCAAGGCGCTGCACGGAAGCGTGGCCATCAGCGGCGCGAAGAATTCCGCCTTGCCAGTGATGGCCGCGGCGCTGCTGACCGCCGAATCGGTGACGTTGCACAACATTCCGAAAGTTCGCGACCTCATCACCATGAGCAAGCTGCTCGCTTTCATGTCCGCCACGGTATCCGTCACCGATTTTCCCGCCAGCGATTACGTCATTCAGGCTTCCGCGCTGAACGATGCGGTGGCACCGTACGAACTGGTACGCACCATGCGTGCCTCGATTCTCACGTTGGGCCCGCTGATCGCCCGCGTGGGCGTGGCCCGCGTTTCACTTCCGGGCGGTTGCGCGATTGGCGCGCGCCCCGTGGACCTGCACCTTTCGGCGCTCGAAAAAATGGGCGCGGAGATCACCACGTCGCACGGCTACATCCAAGCCAAGGTCCCGAATCAGGGCCGGCTCAAAGGCGCGAATATCACTTTCGAGAAAATCACTGTGACCGGCACGGAAAATATTCTGATGGCGGCGGCGCTGGCCGAGGGCGAAACCGTGCTTAATAACGCCGCGCGCGAACCGGAAGTCACCGATCTCGTCGAGATGCTCCGCAAAATGGGTGCGAGGATCGAAGGCGCCGGCAGCAGCAATCTGCGCATCCGCGGTGTCGAAAAACTGCACGGCACGGAGCACACGGTGATTCCGGACCGCATCGAGGCCGGAACTTTCCTCTTGGCAGGAGCGATCACCGGCGGCGACTTGACCATAGAACATTGCGCACCGGAACATCTTTGCTCGATCATCGCCAAGATGCAGCAGACCGGCGTGCGCATCGATACGGTGGACAAATCCACGTTGCGTGTGCGCGGCGCGAAAAACCTGGTGGCCTCAGACGTCACCACCGAGGAATACCCCGGATTCGCCACCGACATGCAGGCGCAATACATGGCGCTGGCCACGCAGGCGGAAGGCGCTTCGATAATTACCGAAACGATTTTTGAAAATCGCTACCTGCATGCCAGCGAAATGCTACGCATGGGCGCGAATATTTCCATCGACGGACGCCGCGCCTTGGTGCGCGGCCCTTCACCGCTCACGGGCACTACGGTCATCGCCAGCGACCTACGCGCCAGCGCCTCGCTGGTCCTGGCCGGACTGGTCGCCAGTGGGGAGACCCTGATTGACCGCGTCTACCACATCGATCGCGGCTACGAACACATTGTCGAGAAACTAAGCGATGTCGGCGCGCAAATCGAACGCTTGCACGCGAAGGACTGAGGTTTTTTCGCCCTACCTCCTCACCAGCCACACTGCTAGTCACCGAGGGCCAAGGAACGTGACATAGTCTTGCCAAACATGTTCACGGGAAGCCCGATTAATTGGTGATACTATCGCCCACCATGCCCGACGAAAAAATGCGCAAACATGCCGGCGACTACCTGGCCAAAACCGAAGTGGCCATCCTGACGATTCTAGCCGTGCTCATCGCCTTGACGTCATTCGTGGCCATCGCGCGCTCCGGTAAGCTGCTCTGGGCCTCGTGGCATGAGTGGGCGGCCGTCGCGGACACACTTGTCGTGCTGCGCGTCCTCGATCAACTCCTGGTAGTGCTGATGCTGGTGGAGATTTTGCACACCGTGCGCATCTCCATCCGGTCGCACACGTTGGTGACCGAACCATTTCTGGTGGTCGGTTTGATCGCTTCCATCCGGCGGATTCTGGTGATTACCCTGGAAGCCGCAACGTTGACGAAAGAGGGCCGGTGGTCGCCCGACGGCGCCTCGATTTTTCACGCCTCGATGATGGAGCTGACCTTGCTCGGCCTGCTGGTACTGATACTGGTGTTTTGCATCACCCTGTTGCGGCGGACCGCGGAGTCACACGGTGATGGAGAAGAGTCGGACGCTGCATCGGTCAAGGCCGAAGACGATCAGAATTTGCGAAAGCGTGAATCTTTGCAGGCCTGACGATTTAATTGATATAGAGTTCCCTCTCATTGAAGCGCCACAGCCAACTTCTTATCCGCTCGCTTTCGAACTGGCAGCGCCATCGCCAAATGAGTTCAAGGCGCTGGCTTCGTCCTGTTCAATCTCAAGAACTCGATCAAGTTTCGTCATGCGCAAAAGGTCCTGCACATTCTTACTGGGGCTCACCATCTTCAATTGCCCGCCGTGACTTCGCACCGAGGCATGGGTCCTGACCAACTCGCCCAATCCTGAGC
>DATCOK010000613.1:0-2387 GCA_036564765.1 Candidatus Acidiferrum sp.
TCGTCTCAGTGACGCTCTGCGCCTTGCCCGGCACGCGCGGATGCGCAAAAAATACACGTCCGATTTTTTGACCGTCGCCGAAAAGGTGATAACCATTGCGCTCGGAGGCGCGACGCAGGTACCGTACGAATTCGCAATATAGGGCTAGGGCGGGCAGAAAAAAACTTCTCTTCAGCGCGAAATTTTTGTTGCCAAAGGCGGCGGGCCTTACTACTATGGTTTTTGTATCTATGGAAATTATGAAGCCACTTATCCTCTCATCTCGCATGAAATCCCTCCTTCTTTGCGCCTCGTTGATCGCCCCGTCGATTGCGAGCGCTTCCGATGTGGTGCTGCAAAAGGCGCCTCCGCTCACAATTGAACAAGCGCCTGCTTACCCGGAAAATTTGGCGCGCTACCATTTTGGCGCCGAAGTAAAGGCGATCCCGCAGAGCAGCTCGACAGCGAAGTTGCAGCTCAGCTCGAACGGCCAGGATCGCAATGCTTCCGAAGCCGCACTTCTTTGCGACGATCCGACGACCGGCTATCAACTCCCCGCCGGCCGATCAAGCATTCTGGTGTCGCTCGCGAACATTGAGAATATTCAAAGCATCTCATTCCTCAACGACCGTGCACAGGGCGACATCGCAATTGCAACTTCGAATGCAAACGTTCCAGCCAACAGCCCCGAATGGCACAGCATTGCAAATTGCGCGATGTCCGAGGGTGCGATCACCGCAAAAGTCGGCCCGGGCGAAGCCAAATACGTCAAACTGTCTTTCAACGTCACGCAGTCCGGCCGCATCGCCGCACTCGGCGTCTACGCAACGCCGGCCCTTTCGGATTTCACGATGCCGCGGCCGCGGAAAGCGAGCTTTGAGGACACCTCCACGAGTTTCGCGCTGATCAATTACAACTTCAGCGATGTTCACGCGAAAGCGCGCGGGTTATATGTTAGCTCGGGTGATCTGAAAGCGGTCAACAACATGATCGACGACCAACCCGCCACCGCGTACCAGTTCGCGTCTGGTGACACTGCGCCCACCGCAGTGATCGATCTCGGCCGTGAACGCACGCTCAGCCGCCTCTCTGCGGTCTACGCGACGCAACCCGGCAGCGTTGACTTCTACGTGCTCGACAGACTTCCAGTCGGAGTGCCTAACGAGACGGCCGGCGCCAACGATTCCAGCGTGCAAAAAATCTCGAACAATGGGCAGACCGCAGACTTGCCGACAAACCTAAAGATTAGCGAAAAAGATTTTGCCGAAATGAAAGCTGTGGGATCAGTCGTGAATACGAACGAAGGCCGCGCCTCCGTTGACTTCCCTGCGACAACCGGTCGTTATGTGATGCTCAAGTGGCATCCGGCGAGCGCGCGAGGCGAAGCATTTTCGGTTGCTCAAGTCGCTGCTTTTGGCATTTCTCGCCAGGGAAGCGCCAATCAAGAATCCGAAGCCAGCCGACGGACAAGTGGCAACGAACTAGCCGATGGCAAGCAATTGGCCGACGGCAAAAACATCCTGGATAACAAAGACATCCCGGCGGAAGGCCCAGCTGAAGCCGCAGCTCCGGCGGAAGGACCTCCGCCTTCGTTGCCTCCGGTCCCGCCGTTTACCTTCATCCCGCAGGTCCCGCCGACCAGCCCGTAAAGAAGACCAACTTCGACTGCGAGTGCCCGTCAGCTGGTGTGAAAACGCCGGCTGGCGGGTTTCTCGTTTTCCAGGAGCGACTACAGTTGGTCGCGGATAATTTTGAAGATGATTGTGTTGTCGAGAAAACCGTGCAGAGCCTCGCTGCCAGGTCCGCGTCCCGCGGCCAAAACATCCGTCACGGTGTTGCGCGCGACAGGAGCATAGAACGCCGCGGGTTCTTGCTCTGCTAAGGAGACTTTCGGGTCTTCGGGCTGCCGCGACGGAGCGGGCTCTTCCGTCTCCAATTTCAAAACGTCGTTTCGATTTGTTGGTCCGTTAGGCCCGGTCGCCCAAGTGAGGGCGGGTTCGCCGGCTGCATTCAAGCCGAGCAGCGCGACTCCGCTGTCGCGTCTAAAAGGAAATCCGTTGAGCGCGAGGCCTCCGATCCCGCAATTGCCCGCCACCAAAATTGTGGAGTTTTCGCCCGTGTAGCTGCGCGCCACCGCGACGGCACGATCAAGTTCGAGTGTCTCCGCTAGCGTAAGCTCTCCGCGATTTTGCCTCGCCGCCACGCGCATCAGACCCGCATCCACGATCAGCAGATAGCCGCCTGCATTCCATTGCAGGAGCTCGATCGCGCGCCGGGTCAAATCGGATAACGTTGGTTGCCCGCTGCCCGACGCGATTTGGTTCGCGAACGCCAATTCGCCTTCGCTGAACAGGCCTAACAATTGCGGTCGTCGCCAGCGCGGTACATTTTCCAGTTCGGCTTTCGTG
>DATCOK010000614.1:0-5220 GCA_036564765.1 Candidatus Acidiferrum sp.
GGCGAATACCGCCTGCTCATCGACGGCAACAAAGCCACCGTCGTAAAAAATAAAACCACCGTCGCCGAATCCGAAGGCCGCTGGGAAGATCGCGACGCCAAGTCCAACTTTGACGCCGTGCTCGTCGGCGACAACGGACAAGTAAAAGAGATTCGCTTCTCCGGTCAAAAACGCGTTTTCGTTTTCAGTGAATAATCCTCACCAGCGAGAGCCACACTTGAAACTTTCGAAGCGACGAGAGGGAAGCCGCCGCAAGGCCGCTTCCCTCTCGCTCATTTAGCGCGCCGCCGCGGCGCCCTTCCCCGCCTTACCTCATCTCTACCCTTGCCTACCATCGTGCGTTAAGCGCCACTCCGGCAAACACCTGATGGAACGTCCCACTTCCGCGGCGCATATTGGGCCTAGAACCCAATGGTTCCAGGAGGCAACAATGCAGACCCGAGTTGGACAGCACTACCAGTGTTCCGATCCTGACTGTGGATGCGAAATCGAAATTACTTCTCCAAGCAAAATGAGCGCTGAAAGTTCCATGAACACTCCTATGAGTAGATCCATGCGTGATTCCGAAGAAAACCGTTCCATCGGGGGCTCCGCCACCGGAGAAACTGCCGTCGGCACCCTTCGCAACGCCGAATCCAGCGGCATCTCCACCCCCGGCGACTACGGCTCGCAGGGCGCCACCGGCGAAGGTGTCTTTGGCACTTCCGGTGGTAATCAACGCAGCACCATGTCCGGCCGCCTTGGTTCCACAACTGGCGCGCTCAAGTCCGGCGCCACCGGCAGCCCCGCCGCCACTCCGGGCGCCCATAACGACATGAACAACGAAATGAGCATGAGCGACATGAGCGAGGAAGAAGACGAAGGCTTCTCCTGTTGCTGCGGCCAGTTGATGCGTAAGTCCAGCAACCAAACCCGCGCCGCCCGCGCGTAAATCACCTCGCGAAAAATAAAAAAAGGCGGTTCGGCATCGTAGCCGACCCGCCTTTTTCTTTTGAACTATCTTGGACTAGCGAATCCCGAACAAATCCACGCGCGGACGCCGGTGCCAGCTATCCTTGCTGTACCACAACTCCACGCTCTGAATCACCCGGCGTTCTCCCGGCAAATCGATCGGACGCGTACGCCCACCCGCCGGAATGCGCTGGCGAATCACCAACTCCTCCTGCGAGCCGTTGCCGAAGTGCACCACCACCCGCTCGAAGTTAATTGCGCCGCCGCTTACCCGCAACTGAATCGCGCGGAAACGGCCATCCCGCATTCCGACTTGGATATTGTCGTGATCTTGCTGCCCATCCACGTGCGCATTTCCCAAGTGCGCCCATCGTCCGCGATAGCCTCGATTATCCCGGTCCTGGTAGCCCCGATCATCCCGGTCATGGTCGCGATCCTGTGCATACAGAGACGCGCCCATTGCCAGGCACATTACCAATCCCGCTAACCACGCATATTTGCTCTTCATCATCGTTTCTTCTCTCCGTTTCACCACTGGGTTGCCGCGCACACTCGTTTACGGCAATTCCCACTTGAGGCTGGGCGTCACCGATTGTGCCACCGCTAGCCCGCTTACATACGACTGTACACCGGCCTGTAGCTAAATTAACAACCGTTTATCTAATGATTCGCAGTGGCCCGGTTCACCCTGCCTTCTTATTGCAGTTCGTCGTTCGTTGGACGCGCAATTCACGTTTCGCTAAACTGATATCCAGAAAGCTGAACATCCAATCGCTATGACTGACTCGACTCCAGACGCCGGAACCATCCGCGTCCGTTTCGCTCCATCTCCCACCGGCTACCTCCACGTCGGCGGAGCTCGCACCGCCCTCTTCAACTGGCTTTTCGTCCAGCAGCAACGCGGCACCATGGTCCTGCGCATCGAAGACACCGACGCCGAGCGCAACAAGCCCGAACTCATCGACGGCATTCTCGCTGGCCTCCAATGGCTCGGCCTCACCTGGGACGAAGGTCCTTTCTTTCAGTCCCAGCGCAACGATCTCTACCGCGCCGCCGCCAAAAAATGCCTCGCCAACGGCACCGCCTTTCTCTGCTACTGCCCGGCCGAAAAATATGCCGGCGGCGACCACGCCGACGACGGCGCCGAAACCACCCAGGTCCGCCGCGTCGTCCGCTGCACTTGCCGTGACGGCCAGCCCTCCACTCCCGGCACCAAGCCCGCCATCCGCTTCAAAGTTCCCGTCGGCGGAGAAACCACCTTCTACGACGTTGTTTTCGGTGACACCAAATTCTCCAACGACGACATTGAAGATTTCATGCTTCTCCGCTCCGATCCCGAGGAGGAATTCGGCCAGCCCATGTACCAGCTCAGTGTCGTCGTCGACGACATCGACATGCGCATCACCCACGTCATTCGTGGCGCCGACCATCTCTCCAACACTCCCAAGCAGGTTCTGCTCTACCGCGCTCTCGAAGCCAAGCCGCCCATCTTCGCCCATCTTCCGCTGATCCTCGGCCCCGACCGTAAGCGCCTCTCCAAACGCCACGGCGCAACCAGTGTCAGCATGTATCGCGACGAAGGCTTTCTCCCCCAGGCCTTCCAGAATTTTCTCGCTCTCCTCGGCTGGGCTCCCGGAGGGGACGTCGAATTTCTCCGCACTCCCGAGCTCATCGAAAAATTCAAGCTCGAAGGCGTCACCCGCACCAATGGGGTCTTCGACCGCCCCAAGCTCGAGTGGTTCAACACCCAATACCTTCAGAAATTGCCCATCGAGGAACTTGTGCCACAGGTCCAGCAGGAACTGCAGCGCAGCGGCTTGTGGAAAGAAGAATGGGCCGCCGGCGCCGGCCACGAATGGTTTACCCGCACCGTCGATTTGTTGCGGCCGAGAGTGCGCCTGTTACCTGATTTCTCCAGCTGGTCGCGCGCTTTCTTCAGCGACGATTTCACCATCGACCCCGCCGCCGAAGCCAAATTCTGGAAAGATCCCAAAATTCCCGATCTGCTAGCCGAGCTTGCCGGAGCGCTCGCCGTCATCCCCGAATGGAATCACGACGCCTGTGACCACGCCCTCCGCGCTCTCTGCGAAAAAGAAGGCGTCAAAGCCGGTCTGCTCATCAATGCCACCCGCGTCGCTATCGTTGGTCAGGCCGTCGCGCCTCCGCTCTTCGACACCATGGTCGTGCTCGGTCGCGACCGCGTCGTCAAGCGTCTACGCGCGGCTACTCCCGCCCCCATCGTCAAAGCCGATTAATTTTCTAGAAAAATTTCAACGTTACCGCGGAGAAGTCTTCGATTCCGACGGGGATTTTTTCTCTGCGGATTTGTCGCTCTTTGGTTCCGCATTCTTATCACTACCAAAACTCTTCTTAAAGCTGCGATGAAACATCGTGAACTCCAGCGTGGGATTATCCCGCGTCCCGGTAATCGTAATCGGTATCACCGTCCCCGCGCCCCGCTTGCTGAAAAACGGATCCACCGCCTTCAACAAGAATCCCCTCTTCCCGCCCACCAGCTGCGACAGCTTCGCATCCATCCGTAGCTCGCCGGAAAAATCCAGTTCCTCGCCGCGCAACCCATATGTGCCATCCAGTTGAATCAGTGCCCCCGGCACGCTGAAGCTCAATCGGTCAAAGGTAATCACGCTGTTCTTCAAATGAAATTTACCCTTTAAATCCGAGATCGCGCTCCCCGCCTCCGGATTATCCGGCTGCCCCTCCGCATGCCGGCTGAACGACGCCAGCTTGTCGCGCACGTCCGAACTGGTAAACCGCGCGTCCGTTACATCAAACTCCCCGTCCAGCAGCAATTTATCCAGCACCTTCACCTTGCCCGGCGGGAGCGTCATCTTCGTCTTCAGATTCACCAGACCGCTCATCATCGGTTTCGTCGACTTGGTCGACAGCTGCAGCAAATCCTCCAGCCGCGCTTTCGGTGCCGCTACGTCCAGCACAATCAGATGGCCCTGCTTCTCCGGCACCCGCACCACGCTCCCGTTCGCCGTGATCTGCGAATGAATCAACGTCGCTTTCACCGGATGCAGGTACGTGTCTCCGTTCGTTCCATCCACCGTGGCATAAAATTCCGTGTGCAGCGGCACCGGCCGCCCCACCGGGTCCAGCGAAAATCCCGGCGTATCCGTCACTCCTTGCACTTCCAGGCTGCTCAACAATCCCGAATATTTTCCCGTCGACGATAGCGTCCCCGCGATCCCCGGAAACGGATCCAGATTCGCGTCCGTGAACGTGTAGTTTCCCGACACCGGCGTTGTCCCCGGATCGCTCACCTGCCACGGCCCGAATTCTCCCTTGGTCTTGATATCTCCCACCGGCTTCGCGTTCGTCAGATTTCCCCGAAACGCAAACGGTCTCCCCGCCCCCACGGAATACAAAATCAGGTCGTGAATATCGAAATCCAGCGGATCCTTCCCCGCCTGCTTGGGCATCAGCAGCAGGTGCGTCTCATCGCACACCACTTGGTCGATCACAATCTGCGGAAGCGCGTGTTTTATTTTCGTTGGCGGCGGCGCCGGGAACGGATCCCCGGCCGGCTGCCCCCGGGGCGGAATCGTAATGGTCATGTCGTCCACGTGCACGCCGCGAATGCGCCGCGGCGCACGAAAAATCCCCAAAAATCCCAGATGAAACGTGAATTGCTCGACGCGGATCATCGGTGGCACGTCTGTGCGATTGTGGTAGTAGATCACCAGCTTTTCGCCCGTTGCGCTCATCTCCGGAAACGCTCGCACGTGTATCGCACCCAACTCCACCCGGCTGTTGAAGCGCTCCGAAAGCGCCCGCACCACCCAGTCGCGGGTCAAATCATCCACGTCTTGGGCGCGCCGGTACACAAATGCCCCGGGGATTACAATAATCAACACCACGATGATTGGCAGGAACCACCACAACGAGAAACGGGGTTTACTGCCCTCGGCGAACGCCATCTTTGGAGAATACCGTAGTGCGTATTACGGTGCGGGGAATAATTCCACTTGCGCCGGCTTGGCCGCCGCGCGCGCAGCGACCACGTTCACCGCTGCCTGCAAATCGATCGTCACCGGCGGCAAGCAAATCTCTGTGCTGCACGCCTGATACCGCAGCTTCAGCGGAATTTGTTGCGCCCCCAACGGCGCGTTTCCCAGCGCCGTTAGCGGCAACCGCAACACTACGTCGCCCTGATATACATTCAGCGGCTTTTTCGAAAACGTAAATTTGTGCAACTCGCCCTTCGGATACGCTACCTCACCCGCTTTGAATCCCGCCGGCAGA
>DATCOK010000615.1:0-5353 GCA_036564765.1 Candidatus Acidiferrum sp.
ATCTACCACTGGGTAGTTAACAAGCATGGCGACAAACTGCGCACGTTCGTCACCCGCCCGAAAAATGCCACCGGCAAAGTCCCCACAATTTTCATGGTCGACTGGCTCAGTTGCGACTCCATGGAATACGCCAAGGGCGAGACGGACGGCTTCGGCGCGCTGATGCTGCGCCTGATCGACCAGTCCGAATACGCCACCGTGCGCATGGACAAGCCCGGAGTCGGCGAGAGCACCGGCGTTTGCGCCCACGCCGACTTTCAAAGCGAACTGCAAGGCTGGCAAGCCGTCTTCGATTCGCTGAAGAACTACGATTTCATCGATCTCGATCGCATCTTCGTCCTGGGCCTCAGCAACGGTGGCGGATTTTCTCCCTTGGTGGCCGGCGCACATCCCGTGCGCGGCTACATCCCGACCAGCAGCTGGGGACGCACCTGGTATGAACACATGCTGGAGCACGAACGCCGCCGCCTGACCGTTCCGAAGAACTCGGCCGCGGAAGTAAATCGTCAGACGAAGATCTTTACCGACTTCTATGACCTATATTTGCTCCACAAAATGACCCCGGGCGAAATCATCCGCCAGCATCCCGGGTGGAAAAGCGCCTGGTACGATAGGTCCGATGGACAATACGGCCGGCCCGCAGCGTTCTATCAGCAACTCCAGGATTTAAACCTCGGCGAAGTTTGGGAAAAGGTAAACGCGCCGGTGCTGGTGATCTACGGCGGGGCCGACACCATCATGAGCCACGCCGACGCGCAGGCCATTTCCGACACGGTGAATCGCGCGCATCCAGATCGTGCGACCTTTGTGGAAATCGACGGCATGGATCATCTGCTCACCGTGGACGGCAAGTTCTACGAGACGTTGGTGCCGAAAATTCTTGACTGGATACATGCCCAGCTAGATGAACGCTGATTACACCTGCCGATTAAAAGGGAAAGCGCACGGTCAGAATGCCGTTGTGATTGTTGGTGTGGAAATGGGTGGTGGCGACCTGAAAGCCGCCACCGGCCGTGAGCGCCAGCGCTTTCCATAAGTGAAATCTGCCAAATAAAATGCCAGGCGTAAGGAACACCTGGGTCTTTCCGTTGTTGGCGCCGTCGATGAAATGTGTGCCGTTCACTTCAACTTCCGGCCATAGCTTTTTACTCAGATGATATTGAAACGCGTTATTCCACGGGATGCTTCGCCCAATCTCCGCTTCGTTACCCGTAGGGAATGTCGCGCCCAGCGTGCCCTGCACGTCAAATCTTCCAATGCCCTTCCCATAGGCAACTGTCGGCGTCACGATGGTGTTCGTCGCCCCGTTCTTGAATTGACCCGTGGGAAAGGTGATCTGTAGAAAAGCGGTCAGAATATAATTGCCGTGCTCCTCATTGCCTGCGGCCATGCGGTACTTGACCAGGAAGCTCCAGTCGCCAAATCCATCATGGATTTTTGGATTGTTATGGACGATGAAAGCCGGCGGCGCCACCAGAATCACTTCGACATTTTTTTGCGGGATAAGTTCCAGTCCCTTCGCGCCTCCGTAGTTGTTGGTGGTGATGCCGGTGTTGCCGGTTTGCCAGAAGGTGTCGTAGCGAAATTCCTGTTCAAGGCGCGCGGTGGTAGTAGCTACTGGCGTGACCCAATGCGGTTGCTCGGCCTGCGTGTGCGCTACCATGGCGAACCAGTTGTCAAAAAAACCGGAGTTGCCGGTAGTCGGGCTGGCACTATTGGATGGGCCGGTTTGGGCGTGCGCTACGTTGCTGCACAGACCAACCAGGCTAACTAGAACGAATCCAATAAATCTCGACCTCACAAGTCTCTCCCTAACGGACGAACGCCCGATTGTGAATTTCTAGTCGAATTTATACGGATGAGGTTGTTATGTCAAAGCGATGTAATGCGACCCGGGGATATGCTGGTCAAGTTTAGCGGGGATATTTGACAATCATGCGCGCAGGATCATTACTTCCGTCGATTTGATCAGCGCCGCGGCTTTATCGCCCACCCTCAGGCGCATTTCCCGCACCGCGTCCGCGGTGATGATCGAGGTAATGTGTTGTCCGCCGATGGACAAACTCACCTGTGCGATCAGCCCGCTCGTTTTTATTTCCGTCACTCGGCCGACCAGTTGATTGCGTCCGCTGATATTCCTGTAACCGGTTCTCCGCGACGCGACATCACCGCGCTCGCTCGATTGATGTAGAAACTTGTCCAATTGGCTGACGGGAATACGGTGGTGCCCACCGGCGGTCTTGATAGTGCGGATTTTGCGTTTGTATATCCACAACTTCAGCGTCGGATAACTGACGCCCAAAATCTGGGCTGCTTCACGTGGTAAAAAGAGTTTTTCAGCAGGCATGCCAACTCCTGAAATGTTCGAACCTTAGCGCTCTAAATTTAGCACTGTTCTTGCCGCACGGACCGTATGTCTAGCCAAACAGACCATTCGTTTTTTCTTGACAGTATAGCGATTTGTGATATAAACATCGCATATTGCAATTGCAGTGGAGTGTACTCCTTATGACTCTTGGCGATAAACTTCGCTCCCTCCGCGCGGTGGAAGGCTCCCTGCGCGGCTTCGGCCGGCCCATGACTCAGCAGGAACTGGCCAGCGCCATGAAGCGCGAAACAGGCAAAAGCCTCAGCCAGGCTTACCTTTCGCAACTCGAGAGCGGTACCCGTCCGCACCTCACCCACACTACGCGGGAATTGCTGGCCCGCTTCTTCCGCGTCTACCCGGGATTTCTCGTGAACGATCCCGAAGGTTACACCCCGGAATTGCAATCCGAGCTGCGGGCCTTCGACGCCAAGATCGATTCCTTCCTCTATACCGGAGCGGAACAATTTGCTTCCGATCCCGAACTCCACCGCGCCTTCGAGACTATTGCGCAGCACGAAGATTCGCGCAAAGCGATTCTGTTGCTCGCGGAAATTCTGCGGGCTCCCATGCTGGCCGACCGACTGGCCGAAGTGCTTCGTCCCAACACCAATCAGGGCAGCGCGCATCCTCCACCGGCAGCCACGTTGGAGCAGTGATCGCGACGGCGCTTCGGCGTCTCGCGCTTGGGCCAAGTAACCCGTTGCGGTTCAGAGGTGTGCTATGACCTGGTCGGACTTTTATCTGCTCTGTTTCCTGGTGGGATTTTCGCTGAGCGTGCTTTCGTTTCTTGCCGGCGCGGTGCACATCCACCTGCCATTCAAAATGCACTTCCCTTTCCACGGAGCGGGGCACGGCGCCAGTGTGCACGCGCACGGCACCTCCACCTCCTCTCATGGGGGCGGCCACATTTCGTGGTTCAACGCCTCCACGGCCATGGCCTTTCTTGCGTGGTTCGGCGGCATCGGCTACATCCTGTCGGCGCGCTCGCATCTGGTCGGTATCGTGGCGCTGGCGTTCGCGTTTCTCGGCGGACTGACCGCCGCCTGGGTGGTTTTTAAATTCATGGTGAAACTAATGAATTCCGAAAGTTCACATTTGCGCGAGGAAGACTATCGCCACGAGGGACTGGTCTGCACCGTGACCATGCCCATCCGCGCCAACGGCACCGGCGAAATTATCTACATGCAGAACGGAGTGCGCAGGAGCGCCGGGGCGCGCTCGCACAACGGCGAAGCGCTCGAAAAAGGCGCGGAGGTCGTCATCGAGCGCTACGAAAACGGCACGGCGTATGTGCACCGCTGGGAAGAATTCACCCAGTTGAAGCCGTAAGTCAGTCAACGAGTTTCGCGGACTGACGCCCGACTCAACAGTCCGCTGAAGAGTGAAAGGACGGTTCGTATGTTCGGATTCCCAGTCGTCTACGTAGTTGGTGCCCTTCTGGTGCTGGCGGTGTTGATGATCATGATCACGCTGGCCCGCATGTACCGCAAAGTGGGCCCGCATGAAGCGCTGATTATTTACGGTACGGGTTCGGAAGCCCGCATCGTCAAAGGCAGCGGCACGATCATCTGGCCCATGGTGCAAACCTGCCGGGAGCTGTCTCTCGAGCTGATGTCGTTCGACGTGGCTCCACAACAAAGTCTGTATACCCAGCAAGGCGTGGCGGTGACTGTCGAAGCCGTCGCGCAGATTAAAGTGAAGTCCGATCCCGTTTCTATCCGCACCGCCGCGGAACAATTTCTCACCAAGCGCCCCGAGCAGCGCGAAGGATTGATTCGCCTGGTGATGGAAGGCCACCTGCGGGGAATCATCGGGCAACTGACCGTGGAGCAAATCGTGAAAGAGCCGGAAATGGTGGCCGATCGCATGCGCTCCACCAACGCCAGCGACATGGCCAAGATGGGTCTCGAAGTGATCAGCTTCACCATCAAGGAAGTGCGCGACAAAAATGAGTACATCACCAACATGGGCCGCCCGGACATCGCGCGGATTCGCCGCGACGCCGAAGTGGCCACCGCCGAGGCCGAGCGCGACATCGCCATCAAGCGCGCGGAATCGCAGCGGGCCGCAGCCGTCGCCAAAGCCCAAGCCGATCAGGAACGCGTCGCCGCGGAAACCGCATCGATGGCCAAACAGGCGGAAGCGCAACGCGACCTGGACTTGAAAAAAGCCAGCTATCTGGAAATGACCAAGAAGGCGCAGGCGACCGCGGATAAAGCCTACGAAATCGAGACCAACATCATGCAGCAGCAAGTCATCGCGGAATCTGTGAAGGTTCAGCAGATCGAGCGTGAAGCGCAAGTCATGGTGCAGGACGCGGAAATCAAGCGCCGCGAACGCGAGCTGATCGCCACGGTGCTGAAGCCCGCAGAAATCGAACGGCAGCGCATCGAAACAATCGCGAACGCGGAACGGCAGCGCTTCATCAGCGAAGCGGAAGGCCGCGCTTCTTCCATCCGCGCGCAAGGCGAAGCCGAAGCGGAAATTATTTTCAAAAAGGGCGAAGCGGAAGCCAAGGCCATGAACGTGAAGGCCGAAGCGTTCCAGGAATACAACCAGGCCGCGGTGCTGGACAAACTGATTACCGGTATGCCGGAAGTGGTTCGCGCGCTCAGCGAGCCGCTCAGCAAAGTGGACAAGGTCACGATTGTATCGACCGGCAACGGCGACGCGGCCGGCGCGTACAAACTCACTGGCGATATCACCAAGATCGCGGCGCAAGTGCCTGCACTGTTCGAGGCGCTCTCGGGCATGCAGATGTCGGAGTTGCTCGGCAAGGTGCGGGTGATTGGCGACAAAGCTGCAAAGCCGGCGATTCCGCCCTCCAGCCCCAAATAATAAACGCCACTTCCCTGCCGGTGAATTCCTGCAATTCACCGGCAGGCTTTAACTTTTGCACTTCTCGATCGAGAAAAAGTTTTGGGTAATTTGGTTTGGAGAAATTCGCAGTAGGCATGTAGCAGTAGGCAAGTAAAGGAGAATTAC
>DATCOK010000616.1:0-2497 GCA_036564765.1 Candidatus Acidiferrum sp.
GCGCTGGCTTCGAACGGATTGGCGTCGAGCGCGTTTGTAGCGACCCATTTCGCGGCGGCGGCGGCGGCGCTGGCGTGGAGCGCCGCGGAATGGCTCAAGAATGGAAGGGCGAGTGCGCTCGGCGCGATCTCCGGAGCGGTAGCGGGTCTGGTGGCGATTACGCCCGCGGCGGGATTCGTGGGGCCCATGCCGGCGCTGGCAATCGGAGTCATTGCCGGGGCGTTTTGCTACTGGATGGTGACGAAGGTCAAAGCGATTTTTAAGTACGATGATGCCTTGGATGCGTTTGGCGTGCATGGAGCGGGCGGAACAATCGGGGCATTACTGACGGGGGTTTTTGCACAACAGGCAATCAATCCAATTTTTGGCGCGGGAAAGCCGGTGGGTGGACTGGACGGGCGTTGGGGCCAAGTCGGTTTTCAGTTGGTGGGCGTGCTGATGGCGTGGGGATTTGCGCTGGTGGGAACGATCGTTTTGCTGAAGGTGGTGGACATGATTACCGGATTGCGGGTGAGCGCGGAAGAGGAAGAAGCGGGACTGGACATTACGCAGCACGGAGAAGAGGCGTATAACCTGGAAGCGTAGGGCGGATTTTTTGAGATGATGCGCGAGAACGAATGACGATGTGCCGGAAGCCAAGCCGATGATGAAAATTGAAGCGATCATTCAACCGTCGCGATTCGCGTCCGTGAAGGATGCGCTGCACGAAATCGGGATTGAAGGGATGACGGTGACGGAAGTGCGGGGGCACGGGCGGCAAAAGGGGCACACGGAGATTTATCGCGGGCGGGAATACACCGTAGATCTGCTGCCGAAGATGAAACTGGAAATGGTGCTGCCGGATGCGCTGGTGGAGAAAGCGCTGGCGGCAATCATGAAGACCGCCAAGACCGGAATGATCGGCGACGGCAAGATATTTTTGTCGAAAATTGATGAAGCAATACGCATCCGAAACGACGAGCGCGGAGAAAACGCGCTGTAACGAGCAGCGGTCGCAACGAACGTAGCTTTTTCAAGACTGAGGTGATCACCACACCTCTGCAATGGAAATAGACTCTACAGATGTCCGAAAGCCCGTTATAAACTTGGCTAACTCAGCGCAAAAGGCGATGCCAGAACCACTCACCCCGCTCTCGACGCTTGGCCCCGAGGCTGACGACGAACGACGGCGAATCCGCGAAGGATTCGAAGGCGGCGCCGGGGCGAAACAAACGTTACAGGCGTTGTGTGAACTGGCGGACCGCAACATTCAGCGAGTTTTTGGAGAGGCGCTGCGCGTGCATGGTGGTGACGCGCAGGGGCTTTGTCTTCTGGCATTAGGCGGATACGGGCGGCGGCTACTCTTTCCCTATTCGGATCTCGACATACTTTTTCTATTTGGCAGCGAGAAGGCGGAGGCGGAATTTCGTCCGTTGATCGGCGAATTCTCGCGGATGCTGTGGGACCTGGGATTTCGGGTGAGTTCGGCGGGGCGAACGATCGACGAGTGCAAACGCATAGAAGAGGACAATGCGGAGTTTCATCTGGCGCTGCTGGATAGAAGATATCTGGCGGGCGACGGCGCACTGTTTGAAAAACTCGACAGTAAAGTTTTGCCGGGGTCGGAGCGACAGGCGCGGCCTTTCTTGCTGGCGCAACTGCAGAAATTAACGCGCGACCGATTGTCGCGCTACGGCAACACCATTTTTCATCTAGAGCCCAACGTCAAGGAATCGCCGGGAGGAATGCGGGATTATCAGGCGACGGTGTGGCTGCAGCAGATCACGGGGGAGAAAAAGGATACGCGGCCGGGACTCAGCGCGGAAGACGCGCTGGTGCTGAAGGCGGTGGATTTCATGAGCGAGATTCGCTGCTTTCTGCATTACAGCAACGGGCGCAATGATAATACGCTGACGTATGAATTGCAGACGGAGGCGGCGGCGCGCACCTTGGGCATGAATGGATCGATGCCGACGCAAAATGGCGGGAGCGACAAAGTGAGCGCCGGAAGAGCAGCGGAGGCCGAAGCGGCGGAGTGGATGCGGCTGTATTTCCGGCAGGCGCGCACATTGAACCGGCGGCTACTGCGGCACATGGAACAGAAGGCTCCGCTGACGGCGCTGTCGCTGCGCGAAAGAATTTTTAGCGTGCCACGCGCGGCAAAAGTGGAGACGAGCGGCACCAAACCATTTTTGGTGCGCGATGGTTTGTTAGAAGTGGTGGCACCTGGGGCGCTTTCCGATCGCGCGGTGACATTTTCCTTGTTCGCGGAAGCGGCCAACATAGGAATTCCATTGAGCCGCGAATCGGAGCGGACGATTTCCTATATTTTGACGCACCCAGAGGTGCGGGCGCGGAACACGGACGTTGCGTGGGCGACGCTACGAGAGATTTTGAGCGCAGATTATCCCGGGCTGGCGTTGCGGCCGATGCAGCGGCTGGGATTGTTGATGGAAGTGCTGCCGGAGTTTGGAAATATCGATTCGCTGGTGGTGCGCGACTATTACCACCGATACAC
>DATCOK010000617.1:0-16824 GCA_036564765.1 Candidatus Acidiferrum sp.
CCCACGCGCGCACCCCCACCGAGGACGACTGGCGCCGGCGTCTGCTCGCCGTGGCCTCGCGCGGCGCCCGCTCGATCTCCTCCGGCTCCATCTCCTCGGCCACCGACAGCGACTATTCGCTCTTCTCGGTCGACACCAACAACACCATCGGCGCGCCTAAGGATGCCGACGCTCCTGCCGTACCAGAAGCGCCATGATGGTTCGCGCGTGAATGCACGGCCGCTGCAACTGCTTTTGTGCTTCAGCGAGCAACATTTGATTCCAGGAAAATAAAAACGCCTCGCGGCCGGCTGGCCCGAGGCGTTTCTATTTTAAAATTGGTTTCTGAGATTAAGGCTTCGCTGCCGGAGGAGGAGTCGCTGCCTTCGGTTGCGTGGCCGCGGGCTTCGGCGCCGGCTTCGGAGTCGCTGTGGACGCGCCGGCCTTCAACGGATAGGCCTGGTCGTACAGCTTTACGATTTCCGCGGTCACATCAATCTGGTTCGACGCATACAAAATCGGAGTGTTCTGCGCCGAGGAATCCAAGATTGCCACGTAGCCGTTTTCGCGCGCGTAGCGGTCCAGCACGTCGATCATCTTGCGGCCGATCTTGTCGATCACGTCGCCCTGCGAAGCGTTCACGTCTTCCTGATATTCATCCTGCTTGCGCTGCAGTTGCCGCGTAAGCACTTCGCCCTGCCGCGTCAAGCGCGCCTGCTCTTCCTGACTCAACGTCGCTTGTCCGCTGGAGAGTCGTTGCTTCAAATCCGAAATCTGCTTGTTCAGATTTTCCAGTTCGGTCTGCCGCGCCGCGAACTGTGACTGCAATTCCGCGGAAGCCTGCTTCCCTTCCGAGGTGGTCACAATGGCCTGCCGCACATTGATCACTCCGATTTTTCCGCCGGTTGCGCCCGCCGCCGGCGCCGCACTCTGCGCCCGCACTCCCGTCGTTCCCAACAAACCTGCCACGGCCAGCGCCGCCGCATACAATGTCTTTCTCGAATTCACTTTGTTCTCCTTAAATTTGCCCCATACTCTGCGGGCATTGACCTGCGCCAATTTCCATTGGCGATTATCCTGCGAGCCACACGCGCTTCTTCAGCAGCCGTCCAAACCCTGAAGTATAGCGAGCCTGCCAGGCACCTGCAATCAGAAACACCCATATACAGCCTGCCTGAATCGCTGCTTACGGCAACGGCAACAACAACACCCGGTTATTGGCCTGATCGGTGATTACGCCTAGGTTCGTCAGCGGATGAATGGCCGCCGCGAACTGCGAAGACCCACCGACTCCCAACGTCTCTCGCGTCTTGAAGGTCTGCGAGTCTACGATGGAAATCGTGTTACTCAAGGCGTTCACCGTCAGGATGGTGCTGGTTTGAAAATTGTAGGCCAGCGACGTTGGGCTGATACCTACAGGGATGCTCTGGGTTTGTCCAGTGTCGGGATTCAGCGCGGTGATCAGGTTCCCTTGCGTCGACGTGGCATAAAAATTCCTCGTTGCCGGATCGAAAACGATCCCTGTGGGCGTCGCCTGCACCGTGGTGATCGAGGCCGAGAGGTCCTTCACCGGCAGCGATGTTCCAATGTCTACGGAGTCCAGCGAACCAAACGGGGTCGACGATCCATTCAACTGCAGCGAAGTGACCACCGCCAGGCCGCGATTGTTTGTGCCGCGATCCGGATCGATCGCTATTGCGATCGGGCTCTGATTTACGGCCACGCTGCTGGCCGCCAGCGTGCCGGCCGGACTTTTGAGTAGCGGGGACAAATCCACGGCAGAAACTGTGTTCGAACCGGTGTTGGCGATAACCGCCACACCCGTCTCCTGGTCGATCGCCACCCCGCTCGGTTGCGTGCCCACGGAAAGATCCGCCGCCGCTTGCGCATTGGAGTTCAAATTCAGCACGGAAATCGTGCCTGCCGTGTTGTTGGTCACCACCGCGAAACCAAATCGCGGAATCACCGCCACTCCCGCAGGCCCGCTGCCTACCCCGATGCGGTGCGTAATCGTTCCAAAGCTGCTGTCGTTTTTTAGACTCACAATCGCCGCGTCCGCGCAACCGTTGTTGGCCACTACCGCGATGTTGCGCTGTTCGTCGATGGCCACCGCGCCCGGCGCTGCCGCCTTACCGGAGCATGCGGGAACCGGAACGGATTCGATCACGCTGAAATCCGTCACGTTGGACTCCACGCTGGCACTGTTCACCACGTCCAGCCCGTACCGTCGTGGGGATTGCAGGAACGAAGCGGGGATAGTCACGTCGAGTTCGCGGTCGCTTACGAATTGCACGCCGCCCGGCCCGCTCGGCAATGCCTGCCCGTCGAGGCGCACCTGCGAGTTGGCATCAAATCCCGACCCGAGGATTTTCACGCCCGCAAGCGCGCTGGGAGATGTGCCGCTGGTGATCAGCGTCGCTTGCGGCAGCAGCGCTCCGGGAACCGCCGGCGTAATCACCTGCTCGATGTGCACTGGCTTGATGAATTGGCTGAGGTGGAAGAAGCTGAGATTGTCGCTCCCCGAGTTGGCCACCAGCGCGGCATTCGAATTCGGATCGACCAGCACCGCACCGTTCAACTTCAACGTCGTGCTCGCACCGCTGTTCGTGAACGTGATGGTTTTCAAAGCGGTGCCGTGGGTATTGATAATCGCGGCGCGCTGCAACAGATTCGGATCCAGCAGGGATATCTCATTGAGGTTCGGATTCAACGCCACGGCTGTATTGGTGTACGGTTGAAAGGCCACATCCGCCACGCCCGACTCTCTCGGCACGTTGGACGGAGGCACCCCTACCGTCTCGGTGAACAAAGATATAAACGTGAACGATTGATCCAGGGAGTTAATAAAGCTGATTTGCTGCGCGCTGGCATTGGGATCCGCAAGTACCGCGGTGCGCGTAATCGGATTGATGGCAATACCTTCCACCGTCGGCGTCAACGAGAACGTCAGGAATGCCAATCCAAAGGTCATGACCCCCGGGCTGGCGGTCGTGCTCGCGGTGGTGTCGTCCGCCGCGGTCTGCGAATACGTAAACGTGAACGCGTCGATTACGCTGGTCACGCTGAACGTTCCGTTGAAATTGGTCCCAGCGGTTCCCGGCGGCAATCCGCTAATCAACACCGTGCCGGGATTTCCCGGATTTAAATTATGCGCAACGGAGGTCGTCACCGTCACCACATTGGAAGTTCTCGACGCGCTCTTGATGGCCACGCGCGCTTGGGTGGCGATGTGCTGCATGTCCACAACTGACAGATTTCCGCCGCCCCCTGGCGTCACATAGGCCAGGTCGGTACTCGGTTCCACAGCGACTTGCGGATTCGCTCCCGTATTCAACGTGACCGACGCGATCGCGCAATAGGTCGGAGACGCCGCCGGCGGGTGGCCCGGCAAACACACCGAAGCCGCCCTGCTCGGATCCAGATTCACGATAAATCCGACGTTCGTGGATGCAAATGCCACGATGCCGCGATGGGTCAGCGAATCGATCCCGATCGAAAATGGAAACGGGGGAGCCGTGGGCGGCGAACTGGGAGCCGTCGCGGGAATCAAGGTGCTCAGATCGATTTTGCCGAGCGGCGTGGTCGCTGGCGCCGCGGGCGGCGTGGGGATCTGAAAAATCCACAAGCTGCGATCCGCATAATTCACCACCGCGGCGATATGTAAATTCTCGTCGACGGCTACTCCCGTGGGCAAACTTCCCGGCGCGGTGCTTGCCGGGATGCTTCCCGTGGGAATCGTCGAGCCCAGCAACACCGGCGTGCCGGTATGCAAATCCACAAACTGAATCGAACTCGTTCCCGTTTCCGCCACCACCGCGACGCCCAGCACGCGGTCAAAAGCCATCGCGCTTGGTGCGGAGCCGGCAGGTAGGGAGACTAACGAAGGCGTGGCATCCGGTTTGTTGGTGTTCTGGTAGTCGGGGAAGACGGCGATGTTGGTGTATTTTGTGGTCGGTGAAGCGTTGTTATTCGTCACGCTAACAGGGTACAACCCGGAGAGACCATTCAGATTAGGTAGCGTCACCGTCAAACGCCGCGGGGTGGAAACTCGCGGACTCGTCGGATCCGAGGTGATCGGCAACGTCCCGCCGTTGAAGGCCGCCGAGACTACCAGCTTGTCTGGCGGGCCATAGAAACCGCCATCAATCGTCATGAAAGGTCCGGTGGGCAATACTTGCGAATTTTCCGGCAAATCATCCGGGTTCGAAGCCACCAGCGAAGGCGATACCGGCACCACCGTTACGGTGAAATTGCCGCCAGCGACCTTGGTCACCGGACTCGCAGGGTTGGTGCTGGTAATATTTACGTCAAACGAGCCAGCAGTCGCCAGTTGCTCGGCATTGAGACGCACCTTCGCGCCCACCGATGAGGCCGCGTTGCTCGGCGAGAAAATTACTTTCACCTGCAAAGGATCGATGGGGGTGGCGCCGACAGTGACCGCCACTCCACTGGAAGTCAGGTTCGTGGCGTTGAGGAAAATATCCTGCAGCAGTCCGCCCTGCGGAGCGATGGCTGGCGCCACACCGGTGAAGCTGATCGGCCCGGCCTGCACCACCGTAACCGTCCCCGTGGCGAATCGCGTAGTGTCCTGTTTGGAAGTAGCGATGACCGTGACCGTGGGCGTGGTGGGCACAGCGCTCGGCGCGGTGTAAAGGCCGTTGTCGTCGATGCTTCCGCAAGCCGGCGAACAGGTCGTCGCGGTGGGCGAAATAATATTGGTTGTGGAGGCCTGCGCGACCAGCCAGGTTACATCGTTCGGCGTGGTATCCGTGGTCAGCGTCGCGGTGAACTGAAACTTGGATCCGGTCGCCACTGTGGCCGTGGCGGGATTTACCGTAGCGCGGATTCCGGAGTCCAGCGTGATGGTCCCGTTGCCCTTGGTCTTTTTGTCCTGATTGGAAGTTCCGGTTATGGTGATGGTGGGCGGAGGGTTCGGCACCTTGGCTGGCGCGGTATACGTAACTGTGGTGACCTGCTGATTCGAAAGCGCGCCCTCGGCGCTGGTACAGGGAGCAGCCGCGGAAACGACCGGGGTGGTGGAACCGGCTGGCGTTGTGCTGGTGGTAAAGGTGCAGGTCCAGGTCACGGAAGTGTCGGTCGCCCCGGTAACCGAGGCCGTCAAGGTGACCGCCTGATTGACGACCAGAATGTCTTGCGCCGGGCTAATCGTGACCACAATCACGTTACCCTTAGCGCCGCCTCCGCAGCCGCTCAGCAACACACATGCCGCGGATACTACCAAGCACAAAATTTTCAGAAAATTACCTGCCTTAATTCCCACTGTCTCCCCCAAAACTCTTGCGCTGCCCCATGCCGTTTGCGTTCCGGCATTCCGCGATGCATTCCATATAAACTTCGCCGTCAAAATTCCCCTAGAAAGTCCGGCTGACCGTGAACCGGAAGGTCCGCAACGGCTCGAAATAGTTTAGACGCCCCGGATTGGCAATGAACTGGTTCAGCGCCGGTGCAAACTGAAACCTGTAGAAATCTTTCAGCAGCGGGTTATTTTTCACCTGATCGATGTCCGCTTGCTCGATGAAATCCGGCGGCGCGGTGATCTGTTCGTGCAGTCGGTTCAGGTTGAAGGCGTAATAAATGCGGAACGGCGCCTGAATGATTGGCAACTGTACCACCAGCTCCGCGCCCGTCGAAGCCCGCACCCGGAAGTTCGTGCCCGCCGCGACGGTCAATTGTCTCTGCAACCCGATTTGCGATTGCGCATCCGGAAATTGCGTCAGCAAATTCTGGAATCCCGTGGGGTCCAGTCGCAGCGCATCCTTGCGCAGGATGCCCACCGTGCCGACATCCATAAACAGTCCCGCCGTGACTGGGCCCGCAATCGGGATGCGATATTCAAAGTTTCCGTAGGACTGCAGGTCTCCGCCGGGGAAGGTGATGGTGTACCCCAGCACGGGAATACTCAACGCCCGCTGTATAGGCCGGCCGCTGGGACCCAGTGAAGTCGGATCGGTGTAAACGAAGGTCTGTCGCGAGGCCGTCGGTATGAAGGTCACCGGCGAAATCGAGCGAATATCAAATCCGCGAATATCGTTTTCTCCGCCCATGTAGAAGCGGCTGAAGGGCGGCACTTCCTTGCCGGCGTATCCGGTGATGTATGCCGCCGTGACGTGCATTCCCAGCACATTGCGTTTTTTATTGATCGGCCGGTAATACTTCATGTCGAAAACGTTCGAAATGCTGTTGACGTTTCCGCCCAGCGGGCCGCCGGAGAAGCCCAACGAATAGAAATAGCTTCTGCCGCTCGTGGGATTCTGTGGATTGCTGATGGTGTTGTACTGGATGCTCGGGGTGATGGAACTCGAGACGATGCCATTTAGCGCGCTCGGTCCGGCCACGCTGCGAAATTGAAGTTGCTCGAAAAGAATCGTGGAGGCCTGGTTGAACGCGGTGATGTTCGTGCGCGTCAGTCCGTACGAAGCGGAAATGCGCGTGAACGATTTCTTCTTCAGCGGGTAGCTGGCGAACACCGTGAAGCCGGTGCTGTCCTGGTTGTAGTTCTGGATAAATTGCGGGTTGATGCTGACCGATTGTCCGGTGAGCAGCGCTTGTTGCTGGGCCTGGTCAAATTTGTAGCGGCTGGAGAACAACGTGAAACCGGATTGAATGGGCCGGTCGAAAAGATAGGGCTCGGTGAAACCAAACTGGAAGCTGCGCTGCAGGTTGCCGAACTGCGCGGAAAAACTCAAGGTTTCGCCCAGACCCAGGAAATTGTTGGTCTGATAGGTCAATCCGATGAAACTTCCCGACAAGCCGCTCACGCCGCCCTGCAAGCCGATGGACTGCTTGCCTTTCTCTTTCAGCTTCAGGTTGATGTCGACGGTGCCTTCCTTGGTGTTGCGCTTCAGCTCGGCAGCCTTGTCGGCTTCAATCTTGTCGAAATAATCGAGCTGGTTAAGCCGCAGGATACTCAACTCCCAGGCGCGCTTGTTGAATAACTGGCCTTCATCGATCAGCAATTCGCGACGGATGACTTTGTCGCGCGTGGTGGTGTTGCCGCTGAAGTCGATGCGCCGCACGTAGTATTGTTTCTCCTCGTTGAAGCGCAGCGTCAGATTGATGATTTTCTTTTCGTCGTCGAGATTCGTTTCCGGTTCTGCGGTGAAGTCGATGAAGCCGTACTCACCGTAAGCGTTCTTGTAATTCTCGAGCGCCTTGCGCACTTTGCCGGTAGCAAAGAGATCGCCGGTCTTCAACGGGAAGATGGATTTCAACGCTTCCACTTTGAGCGAAAGCGCTTTGTCCGGATCGGCGCTGATAATTTTCAGCGTGCCCATGCGGTAGCGGTCGCCCTCCTCGATGGGAATCGTAATGTTTACGGCTTTGCCCACGCCCTTGCCCGCGAACGGCAACGGCACGCCCAGCTTGTAGGAAACCGTATCGATATTTTCCAGGATGGGATCTTTGACTA
Source organism: Candidatus Acidiferrum sp. (assembly GCA_036564765.1). Classification (GTDB taxonomy): domain Bacteria; phylum Acidobacteriota; class Terriglobia; order Acidiferrales; family UBA7541; genus Acidiferrum. Next base: position 7,409 of record DATCOK010000617.1, read on the forward strand.
GTACCTTGAAGTACCCGTTGTCCTGGTACAGCCCGCGGACGCCGACTTCCAGGTCTTCGTTCAATTTGTCGCGGTCGTAGGTCTTCGAAAGCACCGCGATGTCGGTGATGTACAACGGAATCGAGTAGGGCCGGTCGTGCCGCATGGCGCGAATCAGTTTGCGATCGCTGAAGGCATGGTTGCCGGTGAACTTGATCTGCCCAACCTTTACCTTCGGTCCTTCTTCAATCTTAAACACCAGGATGACCGCGTTGCTGGAAGCGATGCGTTCGTATTGGGGGATGACTTTGGCGAACTGCCGGCCGTGTTCGCCCAATAGCTCGCGCAGCACCACTTCCGCTTTCTTGATGCGGGTGGGGTCGAACTGGCTCTCCACCGTCAGGCCGACCTTGCGTTCCTTGAAGCGGTCCAGAATGTCCGACTCTGAAATGGAGTGGATTCCGTCGTAGCGGATGCGCCGGATCACTGGGCGCTCTTTCACCTCAAAAACGATAATTTTCGCGTCGTTGCGATCGGGAGAATCTTCCACGCGCAACTTCACGTCCTCAAAGAACTGCGTGTTCCACAGCGCCTGGAAATCCCGGCGCAGGGTCTCTTCGTTGTAAGCGTCGCCTTCGCGGCTGAAGATGCGGGCTTTTAAGGTGTCGCTGCGGATTCTACGGTTGCCAAGGAATTCAATGCGCTCAATGACGCTGCGTGCCGGAGCGGCGTTGTTGGCGGTAGGAACTTGCGCGGAAGGAGTTGCGGCTGCGGGAACTTGTTCGGGAACAGAGGGTGCTTGTGCGGCTGCGGCGGGTGCTGGCTTGGAGGCGTCCGCTTCTTGCCGCGAAGCTGGGGAAACCGGCGACGCGTCTGCGCCCGAATTATTTTGCGCAGCCCCGCGTGAAGTCATCGCGAACAAAAACAAAATCATCGCGATACATCCCATCCGGCCGTTCAAAATTCCGTAAAAAAAACAGAACCTTCGATGAGCGGCCGTTGATGAGATCAAGGCCGCGCCCCCAAACCCAAGATGTTATTCTCCTACCAGACCAGGTGTGGGCTGGCTAAACGCGCCGGGCGTATGGCGGTCGCCACGAAATGCCAACCGCCCTGCGACGACGCGTTCGGTGTCAGATTCGTTAGTGAACTACAGGGGTTGCCTCGCCCACCGGCCGGAACGAGAGACCTTCCCCGGCGACGTAAATCTGCAACGTCGCGGGTCGCTGTATTCCACCCTGGATCAGTGCTTCCGAGAGCGGATCTTCCACGTACTTCTGTAAAGCCCGCCGTAGCGGCCGCGCCCCGTAACTGCGGTCCGCGCACGTTTTCTCTAAAATCCACTGCCGTGCTTCCGGCGATACCACGATCTGCACTTGCCGGTGGATTAGAGTGTCATTCAACTGCCCCACGAGCAAGTCGATAATGCGTAGCAGATCATCGTCGCCCAGCGGGTTGAAGATGATGACTTCATCCAAACGGTTGAGGAATTCCGGATTGAAGGCACGCTTCACTTCGCCCATGACCAGCTCTTCCATGGACTTCATTCCGGCTTCGTCCGTTCCGGACTGGAATCCCATCGACGTACGCCGTTGCAAATGACGCGCGCCAAGGTTGGAAGTCATAATAATGATCGTATTCCGGAAATCAACTGTATTCCCGAGCCCGTCGGTCAACTGCCCGTCCTCAAACACCTGCAACAATATATTGAAGACGTCCGGATGGGCCTTTTCAATTTCGTCCAGCAGGATCACCGAGTACGGAGTGCGGCGCACGCGTTCGGTGAGTTGCCCGCCCTCTTCGTAGCCCACATATCCTGGAGGCGCGCCGATCAACTTCGAAACGGAATGCTTCTCCATGAATTCCGACATGTCGAAGCGCACCAGCGACTTTTCCGAGCCGAAGAGAAATTCTGCGAGGCGCCGAGCCACTTCGGTCTTGCCCACGCCCGTGGGCCCGAGGAAGAAGAAACAACCCACCGGGCGCAGCGGCGACTTGAGTCCCGCGCGGCTGCGGCGAATCGCGCGCGCCAGTGCGGTGATGGCCTTGTCCTGGCTGATGACTCGCTTGTGCAGTTCCGGCTCGATGCGCAGCAGTTTCTGCTGCTCGTCTTCTTTAATGGAGGAGACGCCGATACCGGTCCAGCGCGAAACCACTTCTTCAATGTCCTCGCGCGTCACGATGCCGGTGGACGCGTCGTCCAGTTTGTAGCGTTCCCGCAGCCCACGCAGATTTTCTTTTTCCTTGCGCTCTTCTTCGGAATAAAAACGGGCCTTTTCGAATTCGTGATTGGCGATGGCCGTTTCCATGCGGTGGGTAATGAACTTCACGCGCTTCTGCACTTCGCCGACTTCTTCAGGCACGGTGGCCTGGCGCAATTTCACGCGCGCGCCAGCTTCGTCGATCAAGTCGATAGCCTTGTCCGGGAGAAAACGGTCGGGAATGTAGCGGTTCGAAAGATAAACGGAATACTTCAGCGCCTCATCGGTGTAGCTGACCGCGTGAAACTTCTCATAGCGCTCGCGCACGCCGCTGATGACCTGTACCGCTTCTTCCTCGTTCGGCGCGGGAACCTTCACGGACTGAAAGCGCCGCTCGAGCGAGCGGTCTTTCTCGACCGACTTGCGATATTCACCCGGCGTGGTCGCGCCGATGCACTGAATCTCGCCGCGCGAAAGCGCTGGCTTCAAAATATTGGCGGCGTCCAGCGAACCTTCCGCCGAACCCGCGCCCACCAAGGTGTGCAATTCGTCGATGAACACGATGGAGTTCTGGCTCTCCATCAATTCCTTCATGATGGTCTTGAGCCGCTCTTCAAATTGCCCGCGGTATTTCGTGCCTGCCACGATCAGGGAAAGATCCAAAGACAAAATGCGCTTGTCAGCCAAAAACGGCGGAACATCGCCATCCGAAATACGCTGCGCCAAACCCTCGACGATGGCCGTTTTGCCCACGCCCGGCTCGCCGATCAACACCGGATTGTTTTTCGTACGGCGGCACAAAATCTGAATGACGCGCTCTACTTCGCCGTCGCGACCCACCAATGGATCGAGCGAACCTTCCGAAGCCGCTTGGGTCAAATCGCGGCTGAACTCCGCCAGTAAGGAAGTTTCTTTCGGACGCGCCGCAGTGGTCTTTTCTCCCGACGTGCGCGCCAGTTCCTCGCGCAGCGTGGACAGCCGCAACCCGCGCTCCATCAAAATCTCCGCGCCAAAACACTTCTCTTCGCGCAAAATTCCCAGCAGCAAATGTTCGGTACCAACGTGCTTTACGCCCAGGCGTTCCGCTTCCTCGCCCGCCATGTTCAGAATGCGCTTGCACTCCGCGCTCAATGGCACTTCCACGGATGTGGAGATGCGCTCGCGTATGGTGATGCGCGCCTCGATCTCCTTGCGGATGGACTCGATGGAGCCCTGCTGCCGCAAGAAGCGGTTGGCCAAGGCTTTGTCCTCGCGCATCAAGCCCAGCAACAAATGTTCGGTCTCGATGTACGGGCTGCCATACTGGCTGGCCTCATATCTCGCAAAGAAAATTACACGACGCGCTTTTTCGGTATAGCGTTCGAACACGTTAGCTCGCTTCTCCCCCGGGGGTCTGACGCGCGAAAGCCGTAGCCTCGCGATCAGTAAGAACGCCATGCTCCAGCGTGAGAATCCGGTCACATCGCGCGGCGAGTGCCAGGTTGTGCGTCGCGATCAGCGACGTCAATCCCAGCGTGCGGTGTAACCGTACCAACAGCTCGAACACAGCCCAAGCATTCTGCTCGTCTAAATTCCCCGTAGGTTCATCGGCCAGCAACACCGCCGGCCCGGTGACAAGCGCCCGGGCGATCGACACGCGTTGCTGTTCCCCTCCGGAGAGTTCCCCTGCGCGGTGGCCGGCTCGATTTTCCAAGCCCACCTCCGCAAGCCACTTTCGCGCCATGCCCAGCGCGGAAGCGGAATCTTGGCCGCGTAACAACAGCGGCATAGCTACGTTCTCTTCAGCCGTAAAATCGAACAGCAATTGATGCCGCTGCCACAAAAATCCGATAGCACGATTGCGAAAATCGGCAAGTTGCGCGTCTTGATTCGATTCAATGGCTTTCGACGCGAAGTATACTGTACCGCTTGTTGGCGTGTCTAGCGCGGCCAGCAAGTGCAGCAATGTACTTTTTCCCGCACCGGACGGGGCCACAATCGCGATCATCTCGCCACGCCGCAACACGATGTTAGCGTCGGTCAAAACGTGCAAAATTTTTGTTTCAGTCCCGTAACTCTTCCGTAAATTGCGGCCTTCGAGAACAATCGCGGCGCGCTCCGCGACCTCTGCCGGATTTCCTGTGTCGAAGCTCGAATTGGCTGCCGCTGCCGTCATTTGGTCTCGTGGGAAGCTTTTGCCGCTGCGCCGTTGCTCAATCTCTCTACGGTTAGATGCAGGTACATAACCACTTGTAGCCGCTGAAACCTTGCCTCACCTGTGCGATTTAGTGGACAAATGGATTCCACTTTTGCCCTTGGGTTTCTCGTAAGAGAATCGAGAGAATCCGGCCCAAATTGATACAGGTGTAACGCTCTTATTTTTCAATCGTTTAAGGAGAGTTTTCAACACCACCGGGTTGAGGGAATGAACCCAGTGTCTCCCCCTGGCCTCTGCACCGTACTTAGGAGCAAACCACGCGCGAAACGACGACGGCTCCTACACGGTTACTCGTACCGCAAAATCTCCACCGGAAGGAGTTTTGCTGCCGCTCGCGCCGGCAAGATTGTTGCCGCCAGCGAGATCCCCATGGCAATCACCGTGATCCACACGCCATCCATCACCCCCGGGTGAAACGGCACGTAGGGCACGGCGTACACCTGCGGATCCAGCGGAATCAAATGGTAATAACCCGCCACAAACGCGCATACATATCCAACCCCGAGCCCGACAAAAGTTCCCACCGCCCCAATGGTTATTCCCTGCCACAAAAATATTTTGCGAATCTGCTCGCGCCGCGTGCCCAGCGACATCAGCACCGCGATGTCCCGCGCCTTGTCCGTCACGGTCATCGACAGCACCACCAGAATATTCAATCCCGCAACAAATGTAATCAATCCGATGAAAATCGCTGTCACCAATTTTTCCATGCGTAGTGCACGAAAGAGCGCACGGTTCTCATCCATCCAGGTCGCTGCCGCGAATCCCGGACCCACATTCTGTAACACTTGTTGCGCAACGGCCTCGGCCTGGTCGGGAGCGTTCAGCCGAAACTCCAGGACGTTCGCCAAATCGCCGCCGCCTGAAAGACTTTGCGCCGCCGCAAGAGTTAGAAAACACCAATTCTGGTCGTAATCGTAAAATCCCGAGTCGAAAACTCCCGCCACTCTAAACCGGCGCGAGCGCGGCAGCGATCCGAACGGCGTCAAGCGTCCTTGCGGGCTCGTGAGCGTCACATAATCGCCCGGCGAAAGTTTCCACTCTTCCGCGAGCTGTTTGCCCACCAGCAGCGCTTCAATCCCGTCTTTGTCTGGCGCGAAATCCAGCTTGCCGGCAATAATGCGCTGCAGCGCTTCATCGCTCTTCCGCTCGCGCTCGGGATCGATGCCCTTGGTGACCACACCGCGCGCTTCGCCCGCGAACGACATCAGCACAGTCTGATATACGGCCGGGGTCACGGAGCGAACGCCCGGCAAGCCCGCCAATTTCGTGGCCAACGTCTCGTAGTCGCGGATCCCACCGCTGCCGGGCCGCGTCAAGGAGATGTGCGCGGTCACGCCCAGCAGGCGGTCCTGCAGCGTTTCGCGGAAGCCAGTGTTCATCGACAGCGCGATGACTAGTGTCGCGACTCCTGCCGCGACTCCAATGATGGAGAATGACGTCACTAGCCGCAGTACCGCGGGCCGGTGCGGGGACCGCAGGTAGCGCCGGGCCACAAACCATTCAAAGCGCATGATGTGCCGTGGGTTTCAGGCTTGGCCGCCGGAACTGGCAGGCGGTTGCTCCGCCTGTGAGGCCGGATTCTCCGGCCGCAGCAACGGAAAGAGAATCACGTCGCGAATCGACTTCGAATTGGTCAGCAACATGGTCAGCCGGTCGATTCCGATGCCTTCCCCGGCCGTCGGCGGCAACCCGTGGCAGAGCGCCTGGATGTAATCGACGTCCAGGCTCTTCGGCGACTCCTCGCCGCCCTGGGCAATCTGCTCGAGGAAGCGCCGCTCCTGTTCCGCCGGATCATTCAATTCCGAGAAGCCGTTGGCGATCTCCATCCCCGCGATGTAAATTTCAAATCGCTCGACCAGCGCTGGGTCGTTGGACTTCTGCTTCGAAAGCGGCGAAATCTCGACAGGAAAATCGTACAGAATCGTTGGCTGTATTAATTTGGCCTCGGCCATCGTTTCGAATAGCAGACCGGTCCACTCTCCGTCCGTCAACTTGCCCTTGGACGCCGCGTAGTCTGCTCCCGTTTTCTTGGCCCACGCGTTGTACCGCTGCGCAGCCGCCGCCGGCCCTCCGGCAGCACCTAATTCTTCCATCGTCACCCGCGGCTCGACCTCCACCGGCCAATGCTTAATGACTGCTTCCCGCATGGGCAGGCGCTCGAATTTCGCAAAGTCTAGTTCGAGCTCTCCGTACTTCACCGTCGTCGAGCCGGTGACCGTTTTCGCCAGCAACGCGAAAAGCTCCTCATTCAAATCCATCAGATCCGTGTAGTTGCTGTACGCCTCATAAAACTCCAGCATCGTGAACTCCGGATTGTGCTGGGTGGAAATCCCTTCATTGCGGAAATTGCGGTTAATCTCGTATACCCGGTCGAACCCGCCGACGGTCAGCCTCTTCAGGTATAGCTCCGGCGCGATCCTTAGATATAGGTCCAGGTCCAGCGTGTTGTGGTGCGTCACAAACGGCCGTGCCGCAGCGCCACCCGGGATCGGATGCATCATCGGCGTCTCTACTTCTATATATCCGCGACAATCGAAGAACCGTCGCAACTCCTGAATAATCCGCGCCCGCGTAACGAAGACCTTGCGCGAATCCTCGTTGGCAATCAGATCCAGGTAACGGTGCCGGTAGCGCAACTCGATATCGCTAAGCCCGTGCCATTTCTCGGGCAGCGGCAGCAGCGCCTTGGCCAGAAAGAAAAGCTCTTCGACCTTGATCGACAACTCGTTGGTTTTGGTGCGGAACAGATGTCCGCGAACCCCGATGGCATCACCCAGATCGAGCAAGTGGAACAATTCAAATCCTTTGTCGCCTACGACATCCTTGCGTACGTAAATCTGAATCCGCCCGCCACCACCCTGCAGGTGCGCAAAAGCCGCCTTGCCCATCAGCCGCAGCGAAACGATGCGCCCGGCCACTCGGACTTCTTGCGGGTTAGCTTCCAGCTCGGCGGCGGGGGTCTGCGCGTGAGCCTCCGCGAGCACCGCTGCTGTATCGGTCCAGCGGAATTCGCGAGGAAAGGGGTCATATCCCAACTGCCGGATCTGCTCCAGCTTCTTCTGGCGCTGTTCAAACTGGTCGCGCGGCTCAAATTCCAAGGGGCAAGATCCTTCCCGCAAAGGTGGAGCGCCGAGTATAGCGGCCCGTCGCAGAATTGAGCAAGAAAGCATAGCCGTGCTGAACCCGGAAACACTCGTACTGCCGACTCGCCAACCCAAAAATAAAGTTGTTTATTAGATAATAGTAATATATAGTTACGTCTGGTGAGCGGTCCCCGCGTCCGGTGGGCAAGTCAGAAAGCGCCTTTCCCGAAGGGGGACTTTTGCTATACTCCCGTAAGTCCGTCCCTGGGAGAGAAGCCTTGAGAGAACCCCGTCACCCGCTCTCGGGTCACAATACGTCTGTAAAAGATGACTGGCGCGCGTACCTGCCAGAGGAAAAGTCCAAAGCGTTCTGCGCCTACGTGCACGAACTGGAATCTTCCTACGGCATGCTCAGCGTGGCTTTGAACGAAGCACTGGAACTTCGTCAAAACGCGCAATTATACAAGTCCTGCCAGGCCATCCATTTCACGCCGCAGCTCTGTTCCCGCCTCACTACTTACCTCGCCTCTCTGATTCGCGTCCTCGGACAACACGCCAAGCATTACGGCACTGTGCCGAATACGGCTCCGCTCGACGCGGAAAACTTCGTCAGCGCCAGGGGCCAGCGCGCCGCACGCATGAGCGGCTTGCTGAGCAAAGTTCTGCTTTCGCAACGTACGCAATTCCTCTACAAATTGGGCACCCTACAAGAAATGGTAGAGGAATTGGGCAAGGACTACTGCGACAACGCCGCGGAACTAGGTGCCGCAACGGGCACCGATCCCACCGAGCTGTGGCGAATCGTGGACGCCGCCCACTACGACCTCAACACCTGCCTGCGCGAAACTATCGTGCTGCTCAAGTCATTCCTGCGCGCTCTGCCTGACGATCAGTTGGGTGGCTTCCAGAAAGCCGTCGCGGTAGCCTGGGCCGCGCTCTCTCCTCCGCCTCATCCTTCCACCGCATCCGTTTTACGCCCTAGACGGATGGCCCATATCACGGGAGAATAGCAAGCCTGCTCTCCGGCAGGCCCATCGGCGCCCACCTCGGGGAACAAAACCCCTTTCGGCGTGTTTCATCTATGGGCAATGCCGGCTACTGCAAGGACAACTCTAGGAGGGGAACGGTGCATCCGAACCTTTGGACGCGCCGATACTGGACCGTTGGCCCGAAATAGACCAAGCGATCCGAGCGGTTCGACTGCTTCTGTCTCGCGCGCGGCTGCTGCTCAGGCGCCCAAGGCGATGGCGGAAGCTGATGCCATTCGTCTGGCGCAAGCCGGGGATGCCGCCGCTTTTGAGTTTCTCTACCGGCTGCATGGCCGGCGGGTTTACGCCCTGTGCCTGCGCATGGTGGGGAACCCCAGCGACGCGGAAGATTTAATGCAGGAAGCATTCTTGCAGCTGTTTCGCAAGATTGCCACGTTTCGAGGCGAGTCGGCGTTTTCTACGTGGTTGCACCGCATGACCGTTAACGTTGTTCTCATGCGCCTGCGTAAGAAATCGCTGCCGGTGGCTTCTCTGGAAGAAACGACGGAACCAGACGAAGAAACCGGAGGGCCGCGCAAGGATATTGGCGCACCGGACTTGCTTTTGACGGGCGCAGTGGACCGGGTCAATCTGGAACGTTCGATTGAAAAACTTCCTCCGGGCTACCGCACTGTCTTCGTGCTGCACGATGTGCAAGGCTACGAGCACAATGAGATTGCCGACATCATGGGCTGTTCCGTCGGAAACTCGAAATCGCAGCTGCACAAAGCGCGCACCCGGCTTCGCGATCTTTTGCAGGAAGAAGTCCGGCAGCAGGCTCGCGATGATCGCCAGATTGCGAAATCGCAGACGGGCCAGACGGATTGAGTTAGAATGTTGGCAACAACTGCCTTCGAGTTTGTACGGAAGTGGAGCGGAATGCGCCTAACGGCCTTTCCGTGGGGTGAAGTGCAATGCAGTGCAG
>DATCOK010000618.1:0-3893 GCA_036564765.1 Candidatus Acidiferrum sp.
TGCCAAAACCGAGCACGAACATCTGAATCAGCGGTATGAACAACGAAAAAAACAAAGTGGCGGAGTCGCGGCGGACGTGCAGAACTTCTTTGTAGAAAATCGCGCCGAATCCGCGAAACAGGTCAGCCACGGGTTTGCTCCAGTTGCGACTGATGCTTGTAGGTCAGCTCGACGAAGACATCTTCCAGGCTGGGAGTGAGTGGGCGGATATCGTTGACGGTGATGTCGTTTTTCAGCAGCTGGGCACGCAGGTCGGGAAGATCGAAGCGGTCTTCGACCAGCGCGTGGATGGATTCACCAAAAATGGTGGCGCTGCGAATGCCGGGGATTTTGCGGGCGACCCGCAGGGCGCGGGTGACTTCCGGTGTGCTGATTTCCACGCGCTTGGTGCCGGCCGGTTGGACGTCGGGAATTTGTTTCAGCTCCGCGGGCGTGCCATCGGCGATGAGCTTGCCGTAATAAATGTATGCCACGTGGCTGCAGCGCTCCGCTTCGTCCATGTAATGGGTGGTGACGAAGAAAGTGATGCCGTGGCCGGACAATTCGAAGAGCAGGTCCCACAATTCGCGGCGCGCCACCGGGTCGATGCCCGCGGTGGGCTCGTCGAGAAAAAGCAGCTTGGGCTCGTGCAGCATGGCGCAGCCCAGCGCGAGGCGCTGCTTCCAGCCGCCGGACAATTTCGCGGCGAGGCGGCCCATGTAGCGGGCGAGGCCATTGAGTTGGACGATTTCTTCGATGCGGCGCTTCATGCGCGCCGGTTCCAGGCCGTAGATGCGGCCGTAAAATTGCAGATTCTCCGCCACGGTGAGGTCGTCGTAGAGACTGAATTTCTGGGACATATAACCGATGCGCTCGCGCACGGCTTCCGCATCGGTGCGCACGTCGAGGCCCTCGACCCACGCTGAGCCTTCGCTGAGCGGCAACAATCCGGTGAGCATCTTGATGACGGTGGTTTTGCCGCTGCCGTTGGGGCCGAGAAAACCAAAAATTTCGCCCTTCTCCACGCGAAAGCTGACGTCATTGACGGCCACAAAATCGCCGAAGCGGCGCACCAGATGCTCGGCGGAGATGGAAACGTCGGACGGTGGCTGCTGGTTTGCGGAGGGCATGGTTAGTTGGCGGGTTTCAATTTCACGTCGGCGGCCATGCCACTGCGAACGTCGCCGGTAGTGTCATTCACGCGAATTTTGACGCCGATAACCTGGTGGACGCGCTCGCTGCGAGTTTGCACGTTGCGGGGAAGAAATTCGGCTTGTTCGTTGATTTGTTCGACGACGCCATTGAAGACCGTTTTCGGAAAAGAGTCGACGCGAATTTCGGCCTGCTGGCCGAGGCGCACGCGGCCGATTTCCGTTTCGGGAATATAGATGCGGATGTAGGTCTGGTCGCGCTCGAGGAGGGTGGCGACGGGAGTGTTGGGGGCGATGAGGTCGCCGGGGCGCACGTCGAGGACCTCGACGCTGGCGGCGGACGGCGAGACCACTTGCGCTTCGCGGGCACGCGCTTGGTCGTAGTTGTAGGCGGCTTTGGCGAGGTCAATGTCTTCGGCGCGATTGCCGTGTTCGAATTTCTGCTCGGCGGCGAGCATCTGGCGGTAACGCGCCTCGGCGGCGGCGACTTCTTCGGGACGGTAGCCGCTGCGTAGTTGCATCAATTTTTCTCGGGCATTTTTTTGCTGCGCGGCGGCTACTTTCCACGCGGCTTCGGCGGCGTCGCGCTGCTGGCGGGAGACCAGGTCTTTTTTCGCGAGGGCGTCGTAGCGGTCGAAGTCGTTGCGGGTGCGCACTTCTTCGGCGGTGGCGCGGTCGAGGTCGGATTGCGCGGCGGCAATGTCTTCGCGGCGGTAGCCGTTTTTGCGTTGTTCGAATTCGGCTTTGGCTTCGGCGGTGGCTGCGCGCGCTTGCGCGATATCTTCAGGGCGCGAACCGGTGTGAGCTTTTTCCCAGGCGGCGCGTGATTGGCCGAGCGCGGCTTGCAGTTCCTTGTCGTCGAAGGTCACGAGCACCTGGCCGGCCTGGACGGTGTCGCCTTCGCGGACGAGCACTCTGTCGATACGGCCGCCTACTTTGGAGCCAACGCGGATGTAGCGCGATTCGACGGTGCCGGAGCCTTGCAGCGTGGCGTCGTCGTGATGCTGTATCCAACGCGAAACGACGATTCCGCCGACCACCAGAACGATCACGACCAGGAAAATAAGGATGGCCTTGCGGCTCATGGCGCTTTCCCTTCGGAAGGAGTGGAAGCGAATTGATTCGGGCGCGGGAGCAAGCCGTTGGAAAGCACTTCCAGCGCGGTGTGGATGCGGGTGGCGAGCGAATCGTCGCCATAAAGGGACCAGATCAGCAGAGTGCCGAAGACGGTTTGGCGAAAAACAGTGGCGAGGTCTTTAGCGGGAAGGTCGCTGCGTATTTCTCCGCGCTGCTGGCCGATGGCGACGAATTCCGTAAGGATTTCCTGGCCACGGGCTTGGTTGATGCGCATGGCTTCGCGGACGGGTGTGCTCGAGAGGTTGGCCAAAAGCAGCGCACGGACCATGGATGGATTACGACCAGGTTCTTCGGTCATGCGAATCCCCAGGGTACGAAGGAATTGCGGAATGGATTCGCCCGTGGTGCGAAGATGCTCAACGGTGGACTGCAATTTGGCCAACTGCATTTCGGCGAAGGCCAGAAGAACATGGTCTTTGCTCGGGAAGTAGTTGAAGAAGGTACCTTTGCCAACGTCGGCGGCGTTAGTGATGTCTTCGACGGTGGTGTCTGCAAAGCCGTGATTGGCGAAGAGGTCAAGAGCGGCGCGGAATAAGCGCTGACGGGTGTCCTCCGCGCGGCGATGGCGGCGGGAAGAGGAGGGCGTGATAGATGATGACATAATGACTGATGCTCATATATGACTATAAGTCATATAGTGTGCTAATGGAAGAGCAGGGGCGTCCGGATAAAGGGACAGAGCGAAGAGTCAATACGATTCGGCGATGGAAAAAACTCTGAGCAGCCTCATTGGCTAGTTGTTTGCCAAGGGTGGCTGCCCGAGTTCGTCGCTATTCAATTCAGCGAACGAGATTGCGCGTGGAGCTACTGGCTCTCGTCGTCGCGGAGGGAACGGGGATCCGAGGTGTCCTTCGGCGAACGGCGATTGAGATAGACGATCATGCGCTGGGCGGACTTCGGGGGCCTTACGCCCTTGCCGAAGACGATGTCATGGGCTTCGATGGCCTTGCCGTAAAGGCGTTCATTGGCGTCGTTATCGGGGCGAACGGTGGCGCCGGAGAGCGAGACGCCGGCAAAAAGACCGCGGGAACGGGAGTAGCTGAGAACCTCAGCGCGCATGGTGACGTCCGTGGAGGCTTCCGCAGTGCGGCCCTTGGGGCCAGCGGCGGCAGAGGCGTCAGCGCCAAGCTTCACTTTGCTCTTGAGCATGGAGTGAGCGCCGCGCGGATTCATGACGAGGAGAACGAAGTCGGTGGCCTGACCGCCGATCTGGAATCCAAAGCTGCCGCCTTCGAGAGCCATCATGGAAGGGGCGCCCCACGGGCCGCCGAAATGTTCGCCGCTGCGGCAGATCATCGCGCCACGGCCGTAGCTGCCGCCAACGACGAAAGCGGCCTTCAAAACGGAGGGATAAACAATGATGCATTCGGCTTTGTCGATTAAATCCTGGGGAATATCTTCGGGGATGTCCATAATTTCGCGGAGGACCGTGCCGCAATTCTGAAGGCGCTGCTCTTCTTTACGGTCGGAACCGGATACCGGCAAAGCTACCAGCGCGGCCAGAGCCGACAGGGACAGAAACATTCGCTTCATGCAATTCACCTCGTTTTCGATTTTTGCTTCTAGTTGGAAAGATGTTTTCTACGCGGATGCGGCCTGCGGAACTCCATTCCCGGTTCCCTGCGA
>DATCOK010000619.1:0-2034 GCA_036564765.1 Candidatus Acidiferrum sp.
GTGGTATTCGATGCGGCGGTTGGCGACTACGTATGGCGTGTCGATGCCGGACATTCCGGCGTGGTAGTTGTCGAACTCCCAGGCGGTGAGTTTACCGTCGGCGTCGATGGCGCTTTTTATTTCCATGACGCCCGCGGGGCGAAAGTAGGCCCAGGTAAATTCCTCTTCGCGGGTCCAGACAATTTTTACCGGGTGGCCTGCGGCTTTGGCGAGGCGGGTGGCTTCGAGAGCGGCGTCGCTGGTGTGTTTGCCGCCGTAGGCGGAGCCCATGTCGGGGACGATAACGCGGACTCTATTTTCGGGGACGTGGAAGACGGCGGCGAGTTCATCGCGGACAGCGAAAGGCCGCTGAGTGCCAGTCCAGACGGTCAAACGGCCATCGGCGGACCATTGTGCGAGGGCGGCGCGGGGCTCGAGCGGCGCGTGGGCGATGTATTCGACGGTGTACGTGCCTTCGAGCTTGTGGGCGGCCCGAGCGTAGCCGTCTTCGAGCGAGCCTTCCTTCATGGCGCCGGTTTTGTCGACAGCGGCGACGCCATTTTTTTTGAGATAGGAGAAGAGTTCACGATTGGAAATTTGCGGCGTTTGTTTCCATTCGACTTTTATGGCTTGGAGGGCTTGGTCGGCTTGGTGAACGGTGGGAGCGGCGGCGCCGATGAAGTCACCGTCACGGACGAGCACGACGCCGGTTTTGGTTTTTGCAGCGGTGTCGTCGTAGCTGGTTACGGTGGCACCGAAGGAGGGCGGGCGCAAAACTTTTCCGTGCCAGAGGCTCGCGGGATGCAGGTCGGGAGTGTATTGATGAGCGCCGGTGACGAAGGTTCGCGCGTTGACCTTGGGAATTTGCTTGCCGGCGATGGTCCACTGATCGGGTTTGGTGATGGCGTCGTTGGGTGAGAGAAGGTGCGCGAGATTTTGTCCCTTGGCAAGTTCGGCGTAGGTGGCGGAGCGGCCTGAGGATGGGTCGGTGATCTTCGCATCCGCGGCGACAAGACTTGCAGGGGCGATTTTCCACTTTTTTGCGGCTTCGGCGAGCAGCAATTCGCGCGCGGCACAGGCGGCGCGGCGCAGCTCCGGCGTCATGGTGGGCGTGGAGCGGCTGCCGAAGGTACCGGCGTCGAAGGGAGTGAGCAGGGTGTCGGCGGTGACGACTTTCACGGATTCGAACGGGACGCGGAGCTCGTCGGCAATCGTTTGTGCGAGAGAGGTGCGAATGTTCTGGCCGATTTCAGCTTTGCCGGTGAAGCCGGTGACGGTGCCGTCTTCGCCGATGTGCAGCCAGCCACTGATGTCTTCGGGGAGATCGTCGCGGTGGAAGGATTTGGATTGCGGCGCGGTTTCCTGGGCGGCGAAGAGATTATTGGTAGTGGCGAAAATAGCGATGCCGGCGCCGAGCAATTGAAAAAAGTCGCGCCGGGCGAGTTCGAATTTGTGAAGGGGGCGAGCGGCGAATTCGAAACGCTCCGGCTCGGGAATGAAGTGGTCGCGCTGAGTGCTCATGACTGCTGCTCCGCTTGCGCTTTGGCGGCGCGCAGAACGGCGGCAATGATGCGCGGATGAGTGCCGCAGCGGCAGACGTTGCCCTGGAGTCCCTGGATAATATCGGCGCGGGTCGGATGCGGATTGCTTTGCAGCAGGCCGACGCTGCTAATGATCATTCCCGAAGTGCAGAAGGCGCATTGAAAGGCGCCTTCGTCGAGGAAGGCTTGCTGGACGGTATGCAGCTGGCCGTCTTTTTCGAGGCCTTCGACGGTAGTAATGGGACGCCCGGCAGCCGCGCTCACGGGAATCTGGCAGGAACGGCGCGGAGCACCGGCTAGCAACACGGTGCAGGCGCCGCACTGGCCTTCGCCGCAGCCGTACTTGGTGCCAGTGAAGCCGAGTTCATCGCGCAGAACGTAGAGCAGCGGAGTTTCGGGCGGGTAGTTTACGGCGAGACGTTTTCCGTTTACTTCCAGTTCGATGGCCATGAGCCATTGTCACGCGAAATTCCATTGGTCTCAAGGGTTGTGATGCAACGCCAGTGTACAGATG
>DATCOK010000620.1:0-2326 GCA_036564765.1 Candidatus Acidiferrum sp.
GGTTATTGCAGCGTTTCGCGTGCAAGGCGGGAGGCTTTGCGAGCCGTTTTTTTTGCCCTTTGGCGAGATAGCTAGCCAGCCGCGGTCGGTGGAACAGATTTTTCGGAACTATCTGGATCCTGGCGCCGGCGGTCAGTTGAGTTTGGTTAACGAAGAAATGAAGGCGCCGATGGCCAAAGGCGAACTGAGCGAGCATTTGTGGCTGGTGGCGCGCTGGTTCTACAGTAATCCACGAGCAGGTGAGATTTTTTTACGCGAGAAGAACGATTGGCCGTACCGGAGGATCTTGCGGGCGTGTTCGCGTTTGTTGGCGCCGCCTCCCGCAACCGAGGTTAACTAATAGAACGGTCGTAATCGAGAGTGGGCGCCCAACACACGACGATTTTCGTGAGGATTTTGGTTAACGAAGGGCACCAACTGAAATTCTGCGTTGCCAAGAATTTGCACGCCGAGTATTCGCATAATCGGGTTGATGGTTTTTTGGAGCTGAGAAACTATGACGACATTTGCTACCACAGAAGGCACGAAAAGGTTCGCGGCGCGTTTCCCTAGGGCGGCGGAGGGGCACTTCCGCGAGGCCCAGCGACTGGCAATGTCATCGCTGGGAATCGGTACATATTTGGGCCAGCCCGATGCGAAGACCGATGGCGGCTACACCGCCGCGATCATAGAAGCCGTACAGAACGGCATCAACGTTGTCGATGCTGCGATCAACTACCGTTTTCAACGCAGCGAGCGAAGCATCGGCGCCGCGCTGGCGGCTTTGCGCACCAAAGGAATCGAGCGCGATGAGCTGGTGCTGTGCACCAAGGCCGGTTACTTGACGCCCGACGGAGAGATGCCACGCGACCCCAATGAATATTTCTTTCGCGAATACATTCAACCGGATGTTATCGGCGCGAAAGATATCGTGGGCGGCGGGCACTGTATGACACCAAAGTTTCTGAAAAACCAGCTGGGACGCAGTTTGCAGAACATGGGCGTGGACTGTATTGACGTCTACTACCTGCACAATCCCGAGACGCAACTCTCGGAAGTGCCGAAAATAGATTTTCTCGAGCGAGTGCGGGATGCCTTTACATTTCTGGAGTCCGCCGTTACGGCGGGCGAGATTCAATATTATGGCGTGGCAACGTGGAACGCCTTCCGGCAGGAGGCGCAAGAGCGCGACTCGATGCAGTTGGCAGAGTTGGTGCAGATCGCTCAGGAAATTGCCGGTGGACGGCATCGCTTCCGGTTTGTGCAGTTGCCGTTCAATCTGGGGATGACCGAGGCGTTGACGCTCGGGAATCAAACGGTGAACGGACGTAGGCGCACGGTGATGGAGGCCGCGGACGAATTGGACGTGACGCTGATCGCCAGCGCGGCCCTGTTGCAGGGCCAGGTCGCGAGCAATTTACCGGGGTTTGTGGCAGAGGCGCTGGGACTCGAGAATGATGCAGAGCGTTCTTTGCAATTTGCGCGGTCTGCGCCAGGAATAACGACGGCGCTGGTCGGCATGTCGCGCGCGGAACACGCACGAGCCAACACGCGTCTGGTTAACATCCCCACGGCCACAGTCGATGAATTCAGCAAACTCTTCTCCCGCGGAGAAAGCGCCTAAGACGCGCATTTATTTGTCCTCGGAGAACGGGAACGGTGCCCCACAATAGCCCCTCGCGAGGGGCTTTTGCTTTGCTAGGAGCTAAACTCATGACCCTACCTTTCACGGCGAGCTCCAACTGAACTTGCACCCGAACAAAACAGGCAACTGATTATTCCTATTTGCTAGTCAGCCGCGGCGCGAGCCAACTCGTAATTGCCTGATCGAGCTGATCAAGCTTACCCGCAAAAAAGTGATCGACATTTTCCACGACTACCAACTTATTCTCTCCCGCAAATCTGGGCACCAACTTTTCGACTTTTTCTAAAGCTCCGTGTTCATCGTTGCTGCCGTGAACAAAAAGTTTGGGCTTGTGGCATTCGAACAAGTACGAGATGTCAGCATTATTGACGGGCAGGCCCAGACCGATCAGGTCGCGCACTTCCGGCGTCTCGCAGCCGACACGCAGGCCTACGATCGAGCCAAAACTGAAACCCGCCACCAACAGCGGCACCTCGGGAAATTCGGTGAGGAGAAATTGCACCGCCGCGCGCGCGTCCTCGCGTTCGCCGATGGCACGATCATGAACGCCGGCGCTAAGTCCCGCACCGCGAAAATTAAAGCGCAGCACGGGAACCCCCAGGGCGTCGATCGATTTGGCTGCCTGGAACACTACTTTGTTGTGCATCGTGCCACCGAAGAGCGGGTGCGGGTGGCAAACGACCGCCGCGAGAGGCGGGGGAG
>DATCOK010000621.1:0-2809 GCA_036564765.1 Candidatus Acidiferrum sp.
GCACTCTGGTACTCAGCGATATTCACGCCAATTTTACGGCGCTGGAAGCGGTTCTCGCGGCGGCAAAAGATCACTGGGACAATTCGGTGTGCCTGGGCGACGTGGTGGGCTACGGGCCGGATCCGAATGAGGTGACGGCGAAGCTGCGGGAAATGGGCACGGAAACGATTCGCGGGAATCATGACAAGGCGATTTCGGGAGTGATGGAAGCGGATGATTTCAATCCGGTAGCGAAAGCGGCGGTGGATTGGAGCAACACGGAACTGAGCGCGGAGCATCTGGAGTGGCTGACGAATCTGCCGCGCGGTCCGCTGACAACGAATGGACTAGTGCTAGTGCACGGGGCGTTTCAGGATGAGGACGAGTATGTGTTTACGCCAGCGCAGGCACTGGAGGGATTGCTGGATTCGACGGCGTACGTAACATTTTTTGGGCATACCCATCACCAAGGCGGCTTTGCGTATCTGGACTCGAAGCTGGAAGTTTTGCAAGTGCACCCGCGGATGGGGGAAGCGTGCGCGGCGCTACGGCTGGAGCCGACGTATCGCTATCTGCTGAATCCGGGTTCGGTGGGGCAGCCGCGAGACAGCGATCCGCGCGCGGCGTATGCGATTGCCGATCTGGAACATCAGACCATTGAGTTTTGCCGCGTGCCATATGACATTGCGGCGGTCCAGCAGCGCATGCGCGCGGCGAGATTGCCGGATGCGTTGATCCAGAGGCTGCTGGTCGGACGTTAGGCTTGCGCAAGCGGCCGTGTACCGTTAAGTTTTTCTAGAAGGCCATGTCCACACCCTCCCCAATTCCGCCGGTGACCTCCACAGAAGAGAGCAGCGCAAGCAAGTTGCGCTTCGTGATCGTTTTCGCAGCGGTTTTGCTGATTGGCGCGCTGGCATATTTCTTCATGCGAGACGCCAGCAAGCCCGCCGCGGCGCCGGGAACTTCGGCGGGAACAACATCGGCGATGGGGCCAGAAGAGAGCGGGTACGTTTCGAACGTGGCGGTGGATCATCTGGAAGTGAGCCGCGCCGAAAATTTTTTGCATCAGGAAGTGACGACGATTTCCGGGCAGATCAATAATGCCGGGGAACGGGCGCTGGCCAGCGTGGAATTGACGATCGAGTTCTCGGACGAACTGAACCAGATTGCGCAGCGCGAGACGCGCAGTTTGTTCGGGCCCCCGGGGCCGCCGATTGCGGCGGGAGATCACCGCGAATTTGAAGTGTCATTCGAACACATTTCCAACTCGTGGAATATGCGGCAGCCGGCGGTGAAAGTGACCGGGCTGCAATTCACACCGAAATAGTACTGCCTAAATACGTAATTCACTTATAATCGTCGGGCATGAAATTGGTCGCGGAGTTGGAAGCGAGCCTGCGAGAATTTGCCGCCGCGGGGGCCGCGGAGCTGTGCGAAAACGGCGGGCGACTGGCGCCGCTTTCGAAGCTGTCGTGGGAAGTCCGCGGCGAAGGCGATAAACCGCTGCTGCACATCTGGTCGGAAGAGTACAACCTAACGCGGCGGGTGATTGCGATCACGGATCATTCGGAGTCGCGGCTGGTGCTTGCGGTGGAGCGCTTCGGCCGGGCGCGTCCGGACCGACTGGAATTTGTGCGCATGGATTACGAGCGGCCGGCGCGGGAATTGGCACGCGAGGAATTTTGCGTGAGGTTGAAGGAAATTCTGGCGCGGGAGTTTCCGGACGAAATACTGGAGTCGGCTAGCTCTTCGGCGGACCTGGAACATTCGCTGTCGGGAAATTATGTGCGCGGAATATTGAAGCGAGGCTCGGTGCACAGCGCGTTCCTGGCGGTGCCGGGGGGCGAGACGCAGGACACTGTTAATAACGCGCTGACGTTTGGGGTGTTGTGGCTGGAACGAGTGCGTAACATGGTGCGGCGCGGAACGGTGGGTACGCTGCGGCTGATTGTGCCGAAAGATTCGTGCAATTTAGTGGCGCATCGATTGGCTTGCCTGGACGGCAGCATGAACCTGGAATTGTATGAGCTGGATGGGGCGAGCCAGGCGCTTGAGAAAATCGATCCACGGCGCGCGGGGAACGTGAATACGTGGCTGGTGATGCAGCGAGAAGCGGAGGCGCTGCTGGTGCAGGCGCGCGCAGAGATTGAACCGATCGTGGCGCTGGACCGGCAGGCGATTACGGTGCATCCGTCGTGCACGTCGCGGGAAGTTTTTCTGCGGTATAGAGGATTGGCGTTCGCGCGCTGGGACGAAGGTGTGATTTATTTTGGCGTGAACGACATGCAGCGGGAGTTGACGGCGGCGAACCGGCCGATGCTGTTGCGAATTGTGCATGAGCTGCAGATTCACCGTCATCCGCTGGCGGCCGATTCGCGGCATACGTGGTATCGCGCGCAGGCGGAACGCTGGCTGGAAGCGTTGGTGCGGAACGACGTGACGCGGGTGGACGCGATTCTCGATGCGCGATTTGTTTATACCCAAGTGTTCGCGGGGGCCGGCAGCGAGCATGGGATTATCGATGTGCTGACGATCACGCGCGCGGGACGGCTGGCGATTCTGGAGTGGAAGGCCAGTGAGTATATTCATCTGCCGGTGCAGGCGGCTGATTACTGGCTAAGAGTGGGGCGGCATCTGGAACTCGGAGAGTTTCGCAGCTACGGTTATTTTGCGGGCGTGGAAATTCAGCAAGCGCCGCCGGTGGTGTATTTAGTGGCTCCGGCGCTGCGGTTTCATTCGGTGACGGGAACTTTACTGAAGTACATGACGCGCGAGATGGAAGTGGTGCAGGTGGGACTGGCGGAAAGTTGGAGGCGAGGGATTCGAGTAG
>DATCOK010000622.1:0-10882 GCA_036564765.1 Candidatus Acidiferrum sp.
CCCCTAGCCTCTTCAGACCGACCTGCGCGGCGGAGCCCTTTAGGGTGTGAATCGCGCGGAAAAGTTTGTTGATCTCTTCGGGGTTGTTATTTCCCTCGAGTGAAATCAGGCAATCGCTGACAATTTGCAGATGCTCTTCGGCTTCCGGCTGGAAGAATTCCAGCACTTCGGCGGATACTTCGTCATCGCCTGGCAAAACGTCGAAATAGGAGCCAGTTCCAGCTGGCTTCGCTTCTTCTTCCGGAACGGTTTCTGCCACTAAGGGAGCGGCATATTGCTGCGTGGCGGCCTCTTCCGGGAACGCAAAGCGGTAGCGCTCCTTAAAACTCTGGATATCTTCCAGATTCTCTGCGCCGGTGTCGCTGATCTCCAGCAAGTCGCCTTCGAGCACGGAAATTCCGTCGGACAGAAACTCCGCGAGCGGCCCATGCAGGTCGTCGCCCAGCGGCGCCGCCAGGGCGTATTGAAAAACGTGCGCGAGCTTCAAGGCAATTTCAGAAAACCCCGGAAAGCCGTAGGTTCCCGAAGTCCCGCCCAGCGTGTGCGCCGAGATATACAAGCGCTCCAAGTCCTCACGTCGCGGCTCCACCTCTTGCAACACTCCCACGTATTCACGTAGGTATTGCAGGTGCTCGGAAGCCTCCTGCAGGAACATTTCCATGCCTTCGTTTTGCAGGGTGCTCACGCGCGCCCCTCCGTCGCCAATTCGGACTTCTGCAGCTCCTCGGCGGTGGGTTTGCGATACAAAATGCAGTCGTTCAGCACGATGGCTTGGAACTTCACCGGCATTTTCGAAATCGATTCCGAGTGCCCGAGAAACAGGTAGCCCCCCGGCTCCAGCGTGTCGTAGAAGCGCTGCACCAGCGAGCGCCGGCGTTCTTCCGAAAAATAAATCAGCACGTTCATGCAGAAAATCACGTCCATGCGCCCGAGGTACACTGCCGACGCCAGATTCATCTGCGTGAAGTTCACCATCTTGCGCAAGCGAGGTTTTACTTGCTGGCCGTTCTTCACCGGCGTGAAATGCGCCGAGAGTTGCCTCTCGCTCACGCTGGAAATGCTGCGTCCTGAATAAATGCCGGCTTCCGCATGCTTCAACGCCAACCGTCCCAGGTCCGTCGCAAGAATCTCCACGTTCCACGCATCGGCAAACGATAACGTATCCGCCAGGGTGATCGCGATGGAGTACGGCTCTTCGCCCGTGGAACAGCCCGCGCTCCAGATGCGCAATGTGCGCGGATTGGTCCAGAACTTCTTGGTGTGCAGCTCCGGCAAAGCGCGTTTTTGAAATGCTTCGTAAACCGCCGGATAACGAAAGAACGTGGTCTCCTGCGTGAGCAACTTCTCGAGCAAGCCTTCGTATTCCACATTGGCCTTACGCGCCGCCCGCAGAAAATCCGTCCCGCGTTCGAAGCCCCGCGTCTGGAGATGCTCGCGCACACGCCCCACGAAGAACCGCTCGCGCGATTCATCGAAGCAAATCCCCGTACGCTCTTCGATCAGCATGCGGATCTCGCTCAACTCGTGCTCAGTAAGTTCGAGCTCAGCTACCGGTCGCTCGTTGGTAATTCTCACGCTGGCTCATCCGTTCGGCCCGGGCGTTTGCCAGAGCGGGAAATGGTTTAGTGCGACGCCCCTACCGGAACCGGCCGCTCGGATTCTTCATGAACGCTGTTGCCGCTCTGTTTCGACAAGGCGCGGAATTGCGCCAGGCCGTCGTTCAGCTGATCCGACAGCTTCACCAGTTGGCTGACCGTCGCGACCGTGCCGCGCGTGCCTTGCGAGGTCTGCCGCGTGATGCTCGAAATAATCTGCATGGCGTGGGCCACGCCTTCCGTTCCGCGCACCTGCTGTTTGGACGCCAGCGAAATCTCCTGTACCAATTCCGCCGACTGCCGTACCACGTTGGAAATTGCGTCCAGCGCGCGTCCCGCCTGATCCGCCAGGGTTGCTCCGCTCTCCACTTCCTTGGTGCCTTCTTCCATGACCACCACGGCTTCGTTCGTTTCCGCCTGGATGGCCTTGATCAAGGCTGCGATATCTTTCGTGGCGCTGCGGCTGTGTTCTGCCAGCTTGCGCACTTCGTCCGCGACGACCGCGAATCCGCGGCCCGCATCGCCTGCTCGCGCCGCTTCAATGGCCGCGTTCAAGGCCAGCAAGTTGGTCTGTTCGGTGATGTCGTTGATCACGTTGATGATTTCCGAAATTTCCAGCGAGCGGTCCCCCAGCGACTTGATCTTCTTCGCGGTGGCCTGCACGGAGGAACGAATGCGTTGCATTCCTTCCAGCGTGTCGCGCACCGCGCGGTTGCCCTGTTCCGCCGCGTCCAACGCGCGCCGTGCCGCTTCCGCGCTGGCTTCGGCGTTGTTGGAAACCTGTTTCATCGAAACAGTCAACTCTTCCACCGCGCTCGAGGTGTTGGTGATTTCCTGATCCTGTTGCGTCGCGCCGGCCTGCATCTCGTCGGCCGCCACCAGAATGTTGTTGGAGCACGCCGTCACTTCCATGGCCGCTTTGCGCACGCGCTCGAGAACTTTGGTGAAGTTGTCGAGCATGTAGTTCACCGAGTCCGCCACGTTGCCCAGCGCATCGTTGGTGACCTTGCCGCGCAGCGACAGATCCCCGCGCGCAACCTGGTTGATCACCGTCAACAATTCCGTGATGCTGCGCTGCAACGCGTCGCTGGACTCCTGGTTGCTCGCCGCTTTCGAAACCTTCGCCACCGCGCGATTCAGGTTGTCCGCGATATAACCGAGCTCATTCGTGGAACTCACATCCACGCGGGCCCGCGGATCGCCCACCGCCAACCTCTCGGAAAAGGTCGCGAGTTCTTTCACCGGCGTCAGCAGCCCGGCGCTCAACCGCCACGCCAGCACGATGCCCATGACCAGCGCCACAGCTGCGGCGATTAGCAGCGCGCCCGCTGCATTGCTCGGCAGCGCGGTAAAATCCAGGATCGATGCGCCGCCCGATTGCCGCCCGGCGCTGTACGCCAGCCCGATCACCGCCGCCAGCACGATTCCATTAGCCAGCACCAGCGTCCAGATGGTGGAACTCAGTCGCGATTTCATACTTCCTCCAAGATCGTTTCTCGCCGCGAAACAAAAACTTCGGCGAGTAGCTCAACAACTCACCAAGTCAGAACTCAGCAACTCCCAAACTCAAATGCTCGGCCCAGGAAAAGCCTCCAGCATCCGCCGCAGATCGAGCACCAACGCTAACCGGTCGTCATGCCGCAGCATCCCGATGCAATGCGGAACATTTTCCGGAGCCTGTTCCAGCACTTCATCCGTGTTTACCGAATACGTGCCGATCACTTCATCCGCCGCGATTCCGACGCGTAGAATTTCGTGCTGTGCTTCAAGCCGCAGGGAAGCCACCACCACGTGTTTCGGCAAAAGTCCCGGGCGCCGTCCTTCCGTCATGGCGATATCAATCAACGGCACGATCGCCCCGCGCAGATTGAAAATCCCCACCAGGTACGCCGGACTCAGCGGCACTTTGGTCAGCAGCGGCCAGTCCAGCACCTCTTCCACGTCCAGCACTGGCAGACAAAACCGTTCGCGCCCGCTGCGAAATACGCAGTATTGCGATTCCGGACGGCGCTCCTCGATAGGCCCCAGCGCTTCCAGCAGGCTTCCAGTGCTCTCATCCGCAGCCAACGGTTCCAGATGCAAAAAATTGTTCATGCGAATCTCCGGACCGCGCGAATCAATTCCTGCGATGTAAAAGGCTTGGTCACGTAGCCATCCGCGCCTTGCTGCTCGCCCCAATATTTGTCGCTCGGCGTATCGCGCGAAGTCACCAGGATCACCGGAATGGTTTTGTACTCGTCATGGCCCTTTAACTCGCGGCAGACCTGAAAACCGTTTTTCCCCGGCATCACCACGTCCAGCAGAATCACGCTGGGCCGTTCGAACGCGATGGCCTCTTCGATCCGTGCGGAATCGTGCAGATCCACGGGGTTATAGCCCTCGCGCTCCAGGAGGCCGTGCATCAGCCGAACTTCCGAAGGCGAGTCATCCACGATGAGCACTTTTTTCTGCACTGCACAAATCTCCCGCAGGTATCCGGGAAATAAAGGTGCACGCCAGCGGCCAGCTTCGAAGCTCGTATCAAGTTTGTTGGTCAGAAGGTAAAGCATCAGTAAAACAAGGGGTTACCGCGTAATTGTCGAAGCCTAGCTGCTTTGTACGGTCGGCGCGTTCGCCGCTTCCGTCTCAGCTTGAGAAGCCGTCTCAGCCTCGCGCATCTCTGTCGCCAGCGATGAGAAACGCGCCATGATGTCGTTGATGCGCATGGCCATGCTGTGGATGGTGCGAATCTGCAGCAGAGATTGCGACGACAGTTGCCCCGGTTCGAGCAACAGCAATTCGGCGTTGCCCAGCATCGAAGTCAGCGCATTGTTCACGTTGTGCTTCATGTCCGTCATGTAGCGGCCCAGTGTCGCCAGGTTCTGACTTTTCGCCGCTTCGCGCTCGGCTCGGCGAGTGGATTGTTGCGCCTCGATCCTCCGCAACGTCTCGCTGGCCACCAACAGCAACGTATTCGGCCAATCGTCCCGGTGCGGCACCTGTACAAATCGCGGATACCGCGCGCGCAGTTCTTCGGCCTCTCCTGCGTCCAGCGGCATGCAAACGATAACCGCCGCGCCAGGATCCAGTGAACCCAACACCTCGTGCTGTTTTTCCCGCGAAACCGGCCCGATCACCAGCAGGTGATGCACCGACAAATCATAATTGCGCCACAGCTTGCTGTTCAGAACCGTGACGTCCACCGCTTTGCGCTGCGCTTGCCAACACCCGGACGCAATCCTCGCAACTTCGGTATCGTCGGTAAGAAGTAAGATGCTGGCGTTTGCCACTGGAACATCGCTCCTAAGAGTTGTTGCGGGCCATTCGGCGGCAACAGCTGTTGCTAAAGTTTTTCGGCTTCGTCCAGCGCGGACAGCAGGCGCTTGGTGCTGATACCCAGATTCACCGCCGCTTCCGTATCCTTCGCTTGTTTCGCGGCGTCCACGCGATCCTGCAATCGCGATGCTTCCACGCGACCCACCGCCAAGGCCTTGTCCAGAGCAAAGGTATGCCCTTTTTCTTTTGCGTTGGTAGTCGCGCTGGTGATCATCGCCCGCGCGGAAACCGCCCGCCGCAAATCTTCCGCCGAGGCTCCCGTTTCGCTCACGAATGCCGCCACTTCCCACGAGGACAACAAAATCCGGGTCCCGCTGATCTGCACCGTGGTCATGGTGCGCCCCTGCAAGGGCGGGGTGGCGATCAACTGTTCCCAAATTTGCTCCATGCACGCTTCAAAATCCAAAGCCGCCGGCGCTTTACTTCCACTGGACTCTTCCTTAGTGTTGCGTTCCGCGGCCCGTGCTGTCGAAGGAGGCGCGGCGGGCATATCCCGCAGCGCGTTCTTGAGCGTTTCGAGCGCAGCGTTACCCGAGTCCATTACTTTGCGATCGGCCTTCTTGGCCGCCACCTTTTCGAGCGCAGCATCCACGTCGGCCCGCAATCCCAGCAATTTTTCAAAGGCCTGGCTGACGGACCGCTCCGTATACTCTTTTTGAAAAGGCTGCTTCCATTCATCCGCCAGCTTGCGCACCTTGCCGATCGGCTCTGCCGCCGTCAACCCGCTCTTGTGGCAATCGATGATGCGCACTTCCGCCGCTTCCAGTTGGCTCACAGCCGCTCGAATGGCGATCAGGTCCGCGTGCATTAGTTCGATCAACGTGCGCCGCAGCAAAAAATTAAAGCGGATAAACGCCAGCAACGCCGACGGATCGTAGAACATCCCACCCGCCGACTCCTTCACGCGCCGACCCTGCTCGATAAAATTGGTCTTCAATATCTCCCGCAGGCTGCGGAATCCGTGCAGCGCCGTGATCATGGCTTCCAGCGGCTCGCACCACACCAGCGTGGCCGGCTCCACATCGCCGAGTATCGGCGCCATCACCTCCGCGACGTCACTAAGGTCAATCCGTTTGTGATAGATCTTCGCCGGGGCGCACAGCGCGAAGTACTGCACCAGCAGAAAGTCGATCTTGTCGCGGTCAAAATGCGTCTTGGTGGGTTTGCGGAGGTGCCGCTCGATCAGTGACTTCAGCCCGTCCTCGCTGGCGTTCAGCGTGGTCATCTGCAGCAGATGCCGCAGTTGGTAAACAATCACGCGCTGGTCCATCGAATCCAGCCACGACTGCACCTGGCTGAAAAGTTCGGGCTCCAATGTCTCCGGCAACACCCGCTGCGTGAAAGGAATCGGCACGCCCAACTGCTTCGCCAGCGCCAGGTAGATAGTAAATACCGAACGGGCTTCCGCCCAGTGTGCGCTTCGCGCGTTGCCCGCCACCACTGGCTCCGATGGAGAACTCAATTTGCTCATGGCTGCATCATCCAGTGACACGGACCTCGCAGAAGCTTCAGTGCCACGGCTTTTTGTTCGCCGTGATACTGCACTCCCACCACCGTCGCGTCCACGCTGTACATTTTGCGGCTGCCTTCGAGGCGCACCTTGTCGTCAAACTCCAGCGGCAAGCTGGTCACCAGGATGGCGTGCTCCGGCGTGGCAAATTCCACCACGCTGGCTTCCCGCAACCGCGCGTTTCCGCCGCGCAGTGCAGTCACTTGCACCGGCACACGCACCTGCGACGCTTCCGGGAAAAATCGCGCGAGTGCCGCGCATCCTGCTTCTTCCGCTTCCAGGGTGCTTTCCTCGAACTGTCTCACGGGGCCTCGCGTCTCTTACGCCGTCCAGGAATTCTTTGCACACGCTCTAGACACGAGACCGCGCAAAAGAATCCCAGGGCCATAGATGCACGCTGGGCACCAAAGAAAGGCCGATTCAGTTGGAATGGATACGTAAGAATCGACGGCAGTTAGTTTTTGCAAATGGAGTGGAGACAGTTTCTCCGTCTCACCGTGAAACGCCTTCGTCTCACGCCCCCGCCAAGAATCGCGTCGCAGCCAGAACCTACTGAGACACGGTTTCGGGCTCGGGAACTTGAGACTCCGCTTTGACCGCGATGTGGTAGCGCTTCAGTTTGCGGTAGAGCGTCGCGCGGCTGATTCCCAGCATCTTTCCCGCGAGCGCTTTGTCGCCGTTGGCCTGTTCGAATACCCGCAGAATCGTCATTTTTTCCATTTCCGCCAGCGCCGTGGTGGAAAGGGAACTAGTGTCCGCGCCGCCGGATATTCCCGCGTCCGGCGTCTCGGTGCGAATCGCCGGCGGCAAATCTGCCACGTCGATGAGTTGGCGGTCGCCCAGCGTCACCGCACGGGCCACGCAATTTTCCAGTTCGCGCACATTGCCGGGCCAGTCGTAATGCAGCAGGCTCTTCATCGCCGCGGCAGTTACCTGCATATTCGCGCCCTGCGCGTAACGGTCCAGGAAGTGATGCACCAGCATGGGAATATCCGAGCGCCGCTCGCGCAACGCAGGAATGTGCACGGTCACCACGTTCAAGCGGAAATACAAATCCTTGCGAAAGGTCCCCGCGCGGTACGCCGCCTCCAGATCGCGATTCGTCGCGGCAATCACTCGCACTTCCACATTTACTTTTTCGTTGCTGCCCACCGGCCGCACTTCTTTTTCCTGCAGCACGCGCAGCAACTTGGCCTGCATCTCCAAAGGCAATTCTCCAATTTCGTCGAGAAAAATCGTTCCCCCGTTGGCTGCCTGAAACAACCCGGCCTTGGTTTTCATCGCCCCTGTAAACGCGCCTTTTTCGTACCCGAACAGCTCGCTTTCCATCAGCGTCGGCACCAGCGAACCGCAATCCACCGCGACGAACGGTGTTTGCGCCAGCGCTCCGCGGAAGTGAATCGCGCGCGCCACCAGCTCCTTACCCGTCCCACTTTCACCCGACACCAGCACCGGAGTGCGCGTATCCTTCAACCGCGAAATCATCCGCAACACATCCTGGATATTTGCCGACGTCCCGATAATCCCGCCCAGATTCTCCTCTGCGTCCACGCGCTCTCGCAAAAACTGGTTCTCCGTGACCAGCCGCACCTTTTCCGCCATCCGCTGCAGCAACATACGCATCTTTTCCACGCGAAATGGCTTCTCGATGTAGTCGTACGCGCCCAGCTTCATCGCATCCACCGCCGACTCGATCGAGCCATGCCCGGTCATGATCGCCACTTCCGTCCGTGGCAAGATCGCTTTCGTCTGCTTCAGCAGCGCGACGCCGGTCTGCGACGGCAACTTCAAATCCGTAAGCACCAGGTCCGGCGTATCACCTTCGAGGCGCGCCAGCGCCGCCTCTGCGCTCTCCGCCTCGGTACAGACAAATCCCAGCGCCGTGCCGATCGTGATGCACAGCCGGCGGATACTTTGCTCGTCGTCCACAACCAATAACCGCGTTTTCAGATCGTCGCTCATGGTTTCCCGAAGGTTTTCTCCACGACTGATATGAGCTGCTGTACGCGAAACGGCTTCTCTATGCATGGCGTGCCGCTTTGCGCCAGCAGCGTTTGCGTTTCGCTGTTGGCCGTATCTCCGCTGATCAAAATAATTCGTGTGCGCAATTCCGGCCGGTTTTTCTGTATCCACGCATGCACTTCCGCGCCGTTCACGTTGCCCGGCATGCGAATATCCGAAATCACGCCAGCGAATCGTCCATCCGCAAGGCGCTTTAATCCTTCGCTGCCCGAGCCGGCGTTCACCACCGAATAACCGCGCCGCTCCAGAGCGGCACGCAAAAACGCGATCACCGACGGTTCATCTTCGATCAATAGGATCGGGCCGCCGGTCCACATTTTGGCCTGCAGCATCATCGTCCCGCTTCTTTGACCGCCGCCGTGGGTGACCCGATTTCCGTGTCAGCAGCAAGCGGCAAACGCACCATAAAGGTGCTTCCGGCGTCCGCGCCGTTGTTCCAGCACATAATTTCGCCGCCGTGGGCGCGCACAATCCCGTAGCAAATACTCAGTCCAAGCCCCGTGC
This sequence comes from Candidatus Acidiferrum sp., assembly GCA_036564765.1. Lineage (GTDB taxonomy): Bacteria > Acidobacteriota > Terriglobia > Acidiferrales > UBA7541 > Acidiferrum. Next base: position 8,947 of record DATCOK010000622.1, read on the forward strand.
CTTTGCCCGCGTGCTTGGTGGTATAAAACGGATCAAAAATTCTTTGCGGGTCAGCGATGCCCGTGCCGTTGTCGCTGACGTCCACCTCAATGGAGTTGTTGTGATGCCGGGTCCGAATCACGATGCGTCCCCGTCGGCCGTGTTCCTGCACCGCGTCGTAGGCGTTATTCAGAATATTAAGAAACACCTGTTGCAGCTGCTGCGCATCTCCCAGTGCTGGCCCCAGCGCTTCATCAAACTCCTCGACCACTTCGACTCCGTGGCTCGCAAAATCGTAACTGCGCAGCTTGATGGTCTGCCGCAGCACACTGTTCACGCTGACCAGTTCGCGCTGCACCGGCCGCTGCCGTGCGAAACTCAGCAAATCCTGCACAATATCCTTCGTCCGCTGCGTCTCCTGCAAAATAATCTGCAAATCCTCGCGCGCCGACTTCGGCACGTCGGGATTCTCCAGCAGCAAGTCCGTGAATCCCAGAATCGCCGCCAGCGGGTTATTCACTTCGTGCGCCACGCCGGAAACCAGCCGCCCGATGGTGGCCATCTTCTCGCTGTGGGCCAGCTTGGCTTGCAGCAGCGTCGCATCGGTGATGTCCGTCATCACCACCACCACGCTGTTCACGATGTTGGCTTCATCGCGCATCGGACTCAGGGAAATGGAAAAGTGGCCCATGGAGTTGTCGCTGCGTCGCACCCGCAACTCGATGTTCTCCACCTGTTGTCCGTGCGCCGTGGTGCCCAACGCATCCTCGAAATCCTGGCGGTGCCCGGCCTCCACCCAGTCCACTAACCGGTGGCCGATCAAATCGCTTTCCTGATAGCCCAGTTCATAGCAGCGCCTGTTTGCGTAACTGATCAATCCTGCGGTATCCAGCACCAGGATCATGCTCTGGGTGGTATTCAGAATTTTCTGGTTGAAGTCGCGTTCTCGTTGCAACTGCGACTGAAACGTTCGTTGCTCCGTCACGTCCAGCATCAGTCCGCGAATCTGTGCGATCTTCCCACTCGCGTCGCGCACCGCGGTGATGTTTTGCAGGGTGTGTAGCAGCGTTCCGTCTTTACGCCGCAAGGTCTCTTCGTAATTTCGCAAAACTCCATACTCCGCCAGTTTCGACAGGAACCGTTCTCGCGCCGCTGGCGCCGGATACAGATGGGGCCCTACATCCATGCGCAACAACTCTTCCCGCGACGAATAGCCCAGCATGCGCACCATCGCGTCATTTACATCCAGGAATCGCCCGTCCGGTGTGGCGAAAAATAATCCTTCTTGGATGCTGTCGAACAGCTCGCGATACCGCCGCTCCGCCTCGCGCCGGTCGGTAATATCCTTCAATACATGTATGGTGCGAATATCGTCGTCGGTCAGCCCCGGCGTGCGCGAAGTGGACACCAGAAAAGTGCGGTCGCTCGACGCCGCCACATATTCTTCCCGTGTCTGCTTGGTGTCCCTGCAGAACGGACAGGGTAGTTCGCTCCCCGTTTCCGCAATCTGCCGCAAGCTGGACATGGCCTCGCCCACCAGCGCCACCGGCGGCACTCCCAGATGGGACGACAGTGAACGGTTGGTGCGCACAATCCGCCAGGCGCGGTCGTGCACCACGATGTAATCGCTGATCGCGTCAATGTCTTCCACCCACTGCCGCTTCGAACGCTCCAGCTGCGAAAACCGCCGGAAATTCTCGAGCGAAAGCGCCGCGTGACTGGCCAAGGCTTGCAACACCCGTTTCTCATCCTCGGTAAATGGCGGTCTCTTGCGGATCAGGCACAGCGTACCCAGCCGTTCGCCATCGCTGGCGGCAATCGACACGAACGCCACGGTAGGTTGATTTGTTTCAGAAGTGGTGTAGCTGGTGGCTTCCACGGGGAGGGTGCGAAACTCCACGCTGATACGCGGCTCGGAAGCCGCCGCGATGACCCACGGTCGTCCTTGGTGCGTGAG
>DATCOK010000623.1:0-6493 GCA_036564765.1 Candidatus Acidiferrum sp.
CTATAAACAGCCCATTAGGAGAACTTCATAATGAGTACAGAAACAATTTTGATTATCGTCGTGGTTGTAATTTTGTTTGGTGGAGGCGGTTGGTACTGGCGCGGACGCGGGCGCGGCTGACGATGATTCCCTTGGCTAACGCCATCGGACCAGGCGACCCCAGCAGTCCGCTTACGCCGCACGAAGGTCTTTTCAAGATTCCAGTCCCAGAAGTTTCGGTTGCCCTCTTGCCAAATCTCACGAGACCAACTATTCGCATTCTTGTCGCCGACGACCACCCAACAATACTAGAAATGGTTAAGAACATCTTGAAAGCTCATTGTGGCTTTGAGGTCGTTGGCGAAGCCCGAGACGGTCAACATGCTGTAAGTCTGGCTGAATCTCTGAAGCCAGATGTGATCGTCATTAACGTCACGATGCCTAAGATGTCCGGCTTCGAGGCTGCTCGGCGCATCCGCATTCATGTTCCAGATTCCGCCATAGTGGTTCTCTCGTCCCACAAGGATCAGCAATTCATTGAGGAAGCGCGGAAGGCTGGAGCGAATGGCTACGTGAAGAAGTCGGATGCTGACGAGCAATTGATCCGGGCAATCGAATCGACGGCGAAGGGCGAAGAGTTTTTCTTGGTTGAATAAAACCTTCCTCAACTAGGCCAATTCTCCCCTACCGCGCGAGGGATGATCCTATCAAGCATAACGTTAACCTTCGTTCGCAGAGGAAGATAACTTCCGATTAGAGTGACCGAACAAGTGGATCAAGCTTCCGATTAGCACGTTTCTAAGGACTTAGGGCCTTCACAAGCGGTACCTGACTTTGCACAGGACAACAAGTCTCATTTACCTTTGACATTGGTAGTGGCACCATACGCAAGGGGGCCAACACTGATGGCCAAGAAACCCAAGAAAATGGAGCCGTTCGATGTTCATCGATATCTCTCGGATGCTGGGGTAGCGCGACGCATTGCCAGGTTCAAAAAAGGGCAAGTCATATTTTCGCAGGATGATTCCTGCGATGACGTTCTATACATTCAATCTGGGAATGCCAAACTCACCATCGTAAATCCACAGGGCAAGGAAGCGGTTCTGGCAATTGTGGGACCGGGGGATTTTCTAGGCGAAGGCTGCATAATCGGAAACCCGGTACGCATGGCCACGGCGACGGCAATCGCGCCGCTGAACGCAATGAGCATTGAAAAGGCCGAGATGATGCGTGTGCTTCACTCCGAACAGGATTTCGCCGATAAATTTATCCACTACATGCTTGAGCGTAACATTAAGGTCGAAGCAGATTTGGTGGACCAGTTGTTTAATTCGAGCGAGAAGCGGCTGGCGCGGGCTCTTTTGATACTGGCACGTTATGGAAAAGAAGGCGAACCAGAAACAATGGTGGCCAAAATATCTCAGGAAACACTGGCTGAACTGGTAGGGACAACCCGTAGCCGCGTCAATTTCTTCATGAACAAATTCAGGAAGCTAGGATTTATTCATTACAACGGTGGGCTGCAGGTGCACAGTTCACTGCTGAACGTTGTGCTGCACGACTAGCAAACCCCAGGTACTTGGCTTTGTTTCCTTTTGACGGTTTCTTTTTCCCATGCTTCGGCGTGGCCTGCCTTGAATGATACCGGCTGTACGATATCGCACAGAAAATATTAAACGGCTGTGTCAACGTCGAAACGTGGCAAAAGTGAAGAGTTCAACTAAGAGCGCACTGGACACGTTGGCAACTGAGATGTTGCAACAGCCTACTGCTGCCTCTGCGCATAAAGCGATGAATCCTGAGCGCGAAGGTCAGCACCGTAAGTTGGAGCTAATTCACGAAAATTCGTTTTACGGTTACGCTTGCAGCTGGTGTGGATGCAGATTGACAAAAATCGATGATGCATCACTCAGTGGGAACCTTAGTCATTTTGAGATGAAGCTGGAAAAACAATTCGCTGCACATGTTTGCTCAGAGTATCCACACGTCAAGCTAGGCGTTATATCTAAAAGCCACGCAAAGGCATAGAGCGCAGAGTGGCGGGTGTTGCCAGCATCCATCACTCGCCGGAAATACGGCTTCATTGCCCGCAACTCCTGTAAGTCGGATTATCGAAACTGATCCGCTACCGATTTTTCGCGGTGGTTTGCTCCTTTCTGCGGCGTGTGCTACACATCTGGGATGCCTGATTTTGCCGCGCCTGTGGAACGATTGATTGATGAATTGAAACACCTTCCGGGAATTGGCCAGAAAACAGCCCAACGGTTAGCGTTTTATCTGCTGCGGTGTCCGCCGGAGAATGCACTGGCTTTGTCGGACGCGATACGCGACGCGAAGGAAAAAATTCGCGAGTGCAGCACCTGCCACAACATCACGGATACGGATCCGTGTTTGTATTGCGTGGGGCCGACGCGGAATCACCGGACCATTTGCGTGGTGGAAGAAGCGCACAACATCATGGCGATCGAAAAGACGCGGATGTATTCGGGGATGTACCACGTACTGGGCGGGTCGCTTTCGCCGCTCTCGGGGCGGGGACCGGAGCAACTGAAGATCAAGTCGCTGATCGAACGGTTGAAGGGCGGGGGGATCGAGGAGATTATCGTGGCGACCAACCCGACGGCGGAAGGGGAGGCTACAGCGGTGTATATGTCCAAGCTGCTGAAGCCCTTGGGGGTGAAGGTGACGCGCATCGGCGTGGGTATTCCAGTGGGCGCGGACCTGGAGTATGCGGATGAAGTGACCATGCTGAAGGCCATGGAAGGGCGGCGGGAGTTATAGACGTAAATAGTTGGTTTGTGTTTAGTTTGCGGAAACTAGCAGTACGGGTAGGACTCTCTAGCCAAGAAAGAAAATTGAGTATAAAGTTTGAAATCTGCGAAGTCCCCCGGTAAGGAGTTGCGCTATCCCTCTGGCGCACAACAGTTCGTTTTTATATCCGGCAACCAGTACTGGGTTGAGCCGCGTTTGCGGCTATGGGATGAGGTGCGTGGCGGGGGTGTTTTCTGTTGATGGATTGTGGACCGGACACGCATACAGAGGTTGATGGATTTCCTGTGGCGCCGCAAGGCGGTACGCCAGGCGATCCCCGCGACATCGCGGGCAAAGAGTAAAATCGCAGGCGGAAGATTAAGGCGGACCATGGACGAGATTAGCGAGAACGTAAGCGAAGGAACCAATCCCATGCCCCCCCAGCCAGCCATGCATCCCTCCTCGGAATTACGGAAGCGGCGCAGCTCGCGCATCGTGCAAGCGGTGCCGCTGGCGGTAACGGGCGTGGACGCCATAGGGCGGCCCTTCACGGAGCACACTTCGTCGCTGATCATAAATTGCCACGGGTGCCGCTTCCAGTCGAAGCATTACGTACTGAAAAATATGTGGGTGCGGCTGGAGATTCCGCCTCCGGAGACGGGGCAGCCGCCGCGAGTGGTGCGCGGGCGGGTGGCATGGATCCAGCGGCCGCGCACGGTGCGGCAGCTTTTTCAGGTGGCACTGGAATTGGAGACGCCGGGAAATGTGTGGGGCATTGCGTTTCCGCCGGAGGATTGGTTTGCGTTTCCGGAGGCAGCGCTACACGGTGCGCATGTGCAGCAGGAGTTGCCGTCGGAGGGATTGAGCGTGAATGAAGTGGAGCCGGAATTGAATGCCGGCGGCGATGTCGAGCCGGTGGCTTCGTATGTTCATGACAATTTGCGGGCGTTTCCTTCGCCGGTGAGCACCACGGATGCGTCGCTGCAACTGGCGCGGCAGTTGGCGCGGCTGGTGGCGGACGCGAAGCAGCAGATTCAAGCGGCGGCGCGGGATGCGGCGAGCCAGGCGGTGGCGGCTGAACACAAGACGGCGACGGAACAGTGGGATGAGAAGTTTACGATCGCGCGCACCGAAGCGGGCAACGAAACGGCGCGGCTGATCGAGAAGATTCAGCATGAGGCGGAAAAGCATGCGCAAGCGGCGACTGCTGCGGCCGCGGAAGCGATGCGGAATGAATTGCCGAAATATCTGGCGCCGCAACTGGAGCAGATGACGCACGAGTTGACCACGCAGCTTTCGCGTGAAGGCACGGCACAGCGCGACCAGTACCTGGAGCAACTGAAAACCAGCGGCGAACAGCTGGTGACGATGTTCAAGGAAGCGGAAGAGGTGGCTGCGCGGCTGAAGGCCCAGGCGAGTGAAATCGAAGCGAAATTGTTGGCGGAAGCGGAGACGGTGGGGCGCGCGCAAGCGGAAGCGGCGCGAATGCGCGACGAGACGGTGACGAACCTGGCGATCCAGGCGGAAGAGACGGAATCGCACATCGCGGAACGCGCGGCAGCAGCGGCGCGAACGATGGAAGAAGCGGCGCGCGTACGTGAAGAGGCGCTGGGGCGGTTGAAGGCGCAAGCGGCGCAGATGGAAGAGCAGATCAGCGGCGCGACAGCACGAGCGGCGGAAGAGGCCGGGCGATTTGGCGAGCAGACGCTGGAGACGCAGCGGGAGAGTTTTCGCACAGCTGCGGAGGCGATGCGCCAAGAAGTGGCGGTAAGGCTGGCGGCAGCGCGGCAGGAGTGGGAGGCGCACCTGGCGCAAGAGATGACGATGGCGGAAGCGCGCTGGCACAACACCATCGAGACCAGCTTGCCGGAAGCGCAGTCGCGCGTGGGTGGGGAGTTGGAGAAGCGCGCGAATGAATTATTCGTGGGGCTGCAACTGGAGGCCGGGACGCACGGGACGACGCTGCGGGAACACGCGGCGGAAGCTACAGCGGAACTGGAACGGCGGTTGATGGGGCTGCGTGAATCGCTGCAGGAGGCGACGGAGCGGCTGGAGTTTGCGCAGGCGCGGGCGAATGAGTCGAGCGCTACGATGGAGAGTTTCGCTTCGCGGCTGGGCGTGCTGCACGAGCAGGCGCTGGTGGCGTTTCACACGCAACTGGATGATGTGCTGAGCCTGCACCGCAACGAGCAGCACCGCCAATCGGAAGGAGTATTTGCGGAACTTGCGGGGCGAATTCGCGCCGCGTTTGAGGAAGCCAGCGAGCAGGCGGCGAAGGAATTTGAAGAGCGCATCACCGCGATGGTTGCGCCGCATTTGCAGAAGACGGATGAGTCGGTATCGCGCATGGCGGGAGGACGAGCGCTGTTGGATGCGGCGTTGTCGATGCAGCAGGACAGGATTCGGACGGCGGCGGACGAAGCGTTTGCGGAGTCGCTAGCGCGCTTCCGGGAAAATTTGGGATCCGCGGAACAGTTGCTGGATGAATCGGCGCGGGCGGTGACCGGGCGGAATATAACGGAGATGGAAGAGAAGTTGAGCGACTTGAAGCACCAGGCCATCCAGGATGTGTTCAAGTCGGCGGAGTGGTACGAGAAGAAGGCGCAGACGCATATTCAGAACGCGACGGAAAAGGCGGTGGAGCAGGCCGGCACGCAACTGCGAGAGACGGCGGGAGAACTTTCGCATTCGTTCACAAGCGAGCTGGACAGCTCGAGCCGGAATTTTGTGGGGCACACCCAGTCGCAGATGGAAGACAGTGTGCGCGAGGCGTTCGAACGGGCGCGGGCTTTGTTTTCGGAGGCGTCGGAGACGACCTCGGCAACGTTCATTGACGAGATTCAGCGGACCGGGCGGCAGGAATTGTACGGGTTCGGCGAAGAGTTGCAGAAATCAGTGGAGCGGGCGCGGGTGGAGATGGACGGGGCGCGGCGGGAGATGTCCGCGAGGGTTACGCAGGAGCAGGAAGAGTTTTTGCGGCGATTCGAAGCTAGCATGGGTAGAACGCTGGATGCGGGCTTGAACGACGCGCACGCCAAGCTGCAAAGCAGTTTTTCACCACTGCTGGATTCCTGGAAGGTGATGACCGACCGGCATCAGGAGGAGTTGCGCCACGTGTACGCGGCGATCAGCGAACAGGCAGCGGAGCAGCACCGGCGGCGGCTTGAAAATGTTTCGAACCAGTGGATGCTGGCGACGGTTTCGTCGCTGGACCACCAAGCGCGCGAAGCGGTGGCGAGCATTTCGGCCAACGCGGAAGAGAAATTGCGGGAGACGTGTACCAATGTGTTTGCAGGCATTGGCGAAACGCTGCAGGAACGGCTGCAGCAGATTGCGCGGAATTTGTCGTTGCCGGGCGATCCCAACACAAAGTCGCGAACGGCAACCCCAGGCAGCTGACGCCGCAGCCAGGCGCGTTCGGGCACCCACTTAGCGCACCTCCCTGCTTCTGCCGTGTGATTCGCCACGTTTGGCTATTCCTCGTATAATGCGAAGGTTCCTCACCTATGGCTAACCGGGCATACCTGCGCGTCTGGACGCGCGATTTTTCCGAAGAGACGATGATTGCCGAGTTCGCGCGATTCCTGACCAGCGCGCCGCTCTCGGCGTCGATGAGTACTTTCGCGGAACTGACCGTCCAACCAGTGGATGCCACGGAGACACCGGTCGCATCGTGGGATTTGCGGGCGGGCGGATTCGGGCCGGCGGAAGTGGCGGCGCTAGCGCTGCAGCATTTGAATGCCGATAGCGCGTACATCGTGCA
>DATCOK010000624.1:0-1575 GCA_036564765.1 Candidatus Acidiferrum sp.
TACGCGAAGTGCTCGCGCGCCAGGATAAATCCCACGCCGCCATCGCCGGCCAGCGCGCCGCGGATCACTATCGCGGCGTCATTCTCGCGCCTTCTGTCCAGGACAATACCGAAAATTTCACCCGCTTCGTTCTGCTCGTCCCTGAAAAACAAGCCGCCGCCCTGGCCGCCCCCAACGCCCACAAAATGTCCATCGCCATGCGCCTCGCCCATCAACCCGGCGCGCTGCTCGCCTCGCTCCAGCCCTTCGCCCGCCATTCCGTTAACTTGCTGAAAATCGAAAGCCGTCCCATCCACGGCCGTCCCTGGGAGTATCAATTTTTCCTCGACGTCGAATCCGATCGCGACGCCCACCTCGAGCACGCTCTCGCCGAAGTTCGCAATGCCACCGCCGAACTCCGAGTGCTCGGCCGCTACCCCGCGGCCAAATCCACCTGACCCTTCTACCCCAACAAAAATTCAATCCATTTTTGCAATCTCACGCACATCCGTTATCCTTTACACCCCATGGGTACTGCCGCCACCCTTCCGGCTTCGCCGAAGCGCGAGCGACGCGATTTCTTCACCCACGGCATGCTCGTCATCTGCGCCATCGCCGCCGCCAAACTTCTCTTCCACATCTACTTCAACAATCGCTACGGCTACTTCCGCGATGAGTTCGACTACATGTCCTGCGGCGACCATCTCGGCTGGGGCTACGTCGACCAGCCTCCGCTCATCCCTTTTCTAATCCACATCTGCCGCGCCGTACTCGGTGATTCGCTCCGCAGCATCCGCTTCATCCCCGCGCTGGCCTCTTCCATTCTAGTCATCCAGGCCGCTGTGATCGCCCGCGAACTCGGCGGAAAATTTTTTGCTTTGTTGCTCACGGCCGTGACCGTCGTCATCGCCCCGCAATATCTTTCCAACGGCAGCCTCCTCGGCACCAACTGTCTCGAGCCCAATCTCTGGATGGGCTGCGCCTATTTCGCCATTCTCGCCATCAAGCGTAACGACCCGCGCTACTGGCTGTGGTTCGGCGTCGTCGCCGGTATCGGCATGGAAGAAAAGTACACCATCGCGCTTTTCTGCTTCGGCATGGTCGTGGGCTTGCTCCTAACCGAACATCGCCGCGTCTTCCTCACTAAATGGATCTGGCTCGGCGGCCTCGCCGCCTTCCTCATCTTTCTTCCCAACCTGCTCTGGAACATTCACTACGACTTTCCCTTTCTTCAATTGATGCACCACATCCGCGCCGCCGGCCGCGACATCGTCCTATCGCCCGCACAATATTTCGTGCAACAAACTCTACTCGTCCATCCGTTCGGCGCGATAGTCTGGTTCACCGGCCTCTTCGCACTGTTCTTTTCTCCGCGCTTTAACCCTTACCGCCCGCTGGCCTGGACCTATCTTGTTTGCTACGTCGTCCTCTCCGCTCTCCACGGCAAAAATTATTACCTCGCTCCCATCTATCCCATGCTCCTCGCAGCCGGCGCCGTTGTGATCGAAACCGCCACCGCACAACCCGCCCGTCTCTGGCTCCGGCCCGTCTCCATTATTTTGTTGCTGGCAGCGGGCGCTTTCTTCGCCCCCATCG
>DATCOK010000625.1:0-2455 GCA_036564765.1 Candidatus Acidiferrum sp.
CGCAGCCACCGCGTCGAGAAACGGTTTGGCCAAACTCGCGAATTTGTTTTGGTCCGCGGCAGATTCTGGCGGCGCACCCGAAAGCGCCGCCTGCAGGCGATTTTCCAAAACCTGCGACGGCGAGAAATCTTCGAGTTGCAAAAAGAAATCGGCCGCCATCTCCAGCGCTTTTTTCGGCACCAAACCCACGATTTCGCTGCCGACTGGAATCGCGCCATACCGCTCCGCTTCGCGCTTCACCATTTCGTACACGCGATGCATTGGCGTGGTTTCAAAGTCGGTCAGGTTGATGGAAACCTGCGCGAGGTTCCGCGCCTTCAGCGCCACACCCATGGACTTCACATGCCGCAATCCGCCGGAAGAGAAGCGGATGGCTTTGGCGATTTTGTTGGCGATGCCGATGTCCGAAGTATTCAAATTGACGTTGTAGGCCACGAGAAACTTGCGCGCGCCGACCACCGTGGTTCCCGCCGTGGGATGCAGCTTCGGCTCGCCGATATCCGGCTGCCGGTCGTGATTGCGCTTCAGCTCGTCGCGCAAGCCTTCAAACTGGCCGCGCCGGATATTTTCAAGATTCACGCGATCCGGGCGGGTGGCCGCGGCTTCGTAGAAAAAAACCGGGATGCGGTGGCGCTTCCAGATTTCGTTGCCGACTCGCCGCGCCAGCGCCACGCAATCTTCGAGCGTCACGCCTTCAATCGGAATAAACGGCACCACGTCCGTCGCGCCCACGCGCGGATGCGCGCCCTGATGGGTGGTCAGGTCGATCAATTCCGAAGCTTTGCCGACGCCGAGTAGCGCCGCTTCGGCCACCGCATCGGGTTCGCCGGCCAGCGTGATAACGCAGCGGTTGTGATCGCCGTCCATTTCGCGGTCGAGCACGTACACGCCGGTGACCGCGCTCATGGCGTTCACAATGGCGTCGACCTTGGCGGCGTCGCGCCCTTCGGAAAAATTCGGAACGCATTCGATCAAACGAGTCATAGTCGATTCATACCAGATTGCCCCATATTGCCGGTGTAAGTGGGTTAAGCCGCGCCAGCTGCCGATCGGGAATAGATAACTTGCCCGCGCTTGATGGTCGCGTAGCAATTGTTCATTCCAAAATAATAAGGAATTTCCCGATAGTCATCCACCTCGAAGACCGCCACGTCGGCCTGCTTGCCGATTTCGAGCGAGCCGATCTGTTTGTGGCGCTTCAGAGAATATGCCGCGTTGATCGTCGCTGCGGTGATCGCTTCGTCGGGAGCCATGCGCAGTTGCGTGCACGCCAGAGAAAGAATCATGGGCATACTCACGGTCGGGCTGGTGCCGGGATTGTAGTCGGTGGCCAAGGCCACGATCGCGCCGGAGTCGATCAGTCCGCGCGCCGGAGCGTATCGCTTCAGTCCCAGGTGAAAATCGCAACCTGGTAGCAACGTCGCGACAGTTGGAGACTTGGCTAGCGCCCGAATATCCGCACGATTGATTTTCTCCAGGTGATCGCAACTCGCCGCGCCTAATTTCACGGCCAGTTGTGCCGCGCCGCTGCGCGAAAGCTGCTCGGCATGCACCCGCGGCAGCAACCCGTGCCGCTGGCCCGCCTCGAGAACCTGGCGCGATTGCGCCACGCTGAACGCGCCTCGTTCGCAGAACACATCACAGAACTCCGCCAGCTGATGCTTGGCAACTTCCGGGATGATTTTTTCAACCAGAAGCGCGACATACTTGCTCACGCCATCCGCTTGCCCGCGAAATTCCTGCGGCACTACATGCGCGCCGAGAAAAGTAGAAACAATATCGAGCGGCTGCGCCGCAGCCAGCTCTCTGTGCAACCGCAAAATTTTCACCTCGCTGGCGAGGTCCAGTCCGTAGCCGCTCTTCGCCTCAACGGTAGTCGTGCCATACGCGGCAAACTGCTGCAAAACCTTCAGCGCCCGCCGTTTCAATTCCTGCGAGTCCGCCGCACGCAATTTTGCGACGGAATTCAGAATGCCGCCGCCGCGCTTGGCAATCTCTTCGTAGCTGGTGCCCTGAATCCGCAACTCATACTCTTCCGCCCGGCTACCCGCATGCACCAGGTGTGTGTGCGAATCCACAAAACCAGGCAACACCACGCGTCCGCCCACGTCGAGCACCGCCGCGCCACGCGCCAGCGGATGCGCCTCAACCTTCGCCCGGCTGCCCGCGGCCACGATCAAGCCGTCCTGCCACAGGAGCGCCCCGTCTTTCACTAGGCCAATATTTCGCAATAGCCTCCCACGCCGCGGCGCACCGCCGCGCAGCGTCAGCAGTTGGGAAGCCCCGGTGAGAATCGTCGCGTCACTCAAGGTCCCGCTAGTATGCCGCAGAAGCGCGCGTCAAAGTGATCGTCCGCCTCGGAGCACCAAGGAGTCGCCCGTCAGCGCAAACGAACATCGTTTGTTGTTGGAGCCTGTCTCGCTCCATGAACCTTGACGCGTGTGTACCCCGTCAG
>DATCOK010000626.1:0-2161 GCA_036564765.1 Candidatus Acidiferrum sp.
GAATATAGCTATCTGTTGTTAGGCGATACGCTGGCACACGGACGGCTGGTGAATCCCACCCATCCGATGTGGATCAGCTTTGAAACTTTTCATGTGAATTGGTTTCCCACGTATTCGTCGATCTATCCGCCTGCACAGGGAATGATTCTGGCGGTGGGTGAGCTGCTGGGGCTGCCGTGGATTGGCGTGTTGCTGAGTGCCTCGGCGATGTGCGCGGCGATTACCTGGATGTTGCAGGCGTGGATGCCTGCGCGGTGGGCGCTGCTCGGCGGAATGATCGCGGCTATAAAATTCGGGCTGGCGAGTTACTGGGTGAACAGTTATTGGGGAGGATGTGCGGCGGCGATTGGTGGGGCGCTGGTGCTTGGAGGATTGGCGCGCGTTGTGCGGAGGCCGAATGTCAGAGACGCGGTGATTCTTGGTGTGGGAGTCGCGACTCTAGCGAACAGCCGGCCTTATGAGGGGATGATTTTTTGTATTCCGGCGGCGCTGTGGTTTTTGTGGTGGATCGCGGGAAAAACCAGGCGCTCGCCGCTGCGAGCAGAGCGCGCCAAGATTCTTGTGCCGTTGTTCGCAGTGCTTGCGATTACGGCCGGAGCGATGGGTTATTACAACTGGCGGTTGACGGGAAATGCTTTGCTGATGCCGCATGTGCTGCGGACGCGGACGTTTCATTCGTCGGCGCTTTTTTTGTGGGAGCAGCCGCGTCCGGCGATGCACTACAACAATGAGCAGTTTGAGGATTTCTATAACCGGTGGGAGCGGGAGAATTATCGGAACACATGGGCGGACGTGCGGCGGGTTTCGGTGGAAAAAATAAAACGCGGGGGGCACACCTATCTGTGGTGGGGCGCGATTTTGCTGGCTCCCGGTTTTTTCTTCGCGCTGCGCGATAGAAAAATGCGATTGCTGGTGATGACCGCGGCGCTTGGAGCGTTGGGGGTGTTCTCGGTGATTTGGTCGTTCGGGCATTACGCCGCGCCGTTCACGTGCGTCATCGTGGCGTTGGCGGTGCAATCGATCCGCCATTTACGGACGCTGCGCGTTGCTGGATGGCCGTTGGGGAAGTGGTTGGCGCGCGCATGCGTGGTGCTGCTACTTGTGGAAACGGGCGGCTACGTGGTGCATCGCGAATGCGATCCGCACACGTGGACATGCAAGGGCGATCCGAGCCGCGCGGCGATTCAGGAAAAGCTGGCGCATACGCCGGGGAAGCATCTGATTCTGGTGCGCTATGAGCCGGAGGAGCACAACATTCACGATGAGTGGGTGTCGAACGGCGCGGAAATTGATGCGGCCAAGGTGTTGTGGGCGCGCGAGCTCGATGCGAAGCAGAATGCGGCGTTGCTGAATTATTTTAAGGACCGGCACGCGTGGCTGGTTGAGCCGGATACCGACAACACGGAATTGATTCCGTACGCGCCGCGAAGCGAGTAATAATTCCTCGTACCTTTGCGGCTGCCGGCCGCTTTCGGAGTTCCGCTTTGCATTTCGCTGGTGCGCCATTATGATGACGGCGTCCCTCGGTAGCCGGACAACCCAGATTGCCCACCACGCCGGATAGCCCTGCCAAGTTGGAAGCGCGCGAGCGCGCTACGGCGTTGGCTGGCGCAAAAATCTCCCGCGGCAAATTATTGCAGGTGCTGGGGGTTTGGTTTGGCATCGCCGCGGCGGTGGGCAACACGATTGCGGCGGGGATCGTGCGGACACCCGGGGACATTGCGCAGATTCTGCCGAATCCGTGGTTCTTTTTTGGGGTGTGGGTGATCGGAGGGCTGTACGCGCTGTTTGGGGCTTCGTCGATGGCGGAGCTGGGCGCGGCGATTCCGCGGAGCGGGGGGCAATACAATTTTTCGCGGCGAGCGATTGGGGACTACGCCGGATTTATTGTGGGCTGGAGCGACTGGCTTTCGACCTGCGGGACGCTGGCGGCGGTGGCGATTGTCATCGGGGAGTACAGCGGGAAATTGTTCGGGGCGCTCGCGGGGGAGGAGAAAACTATCGCGGTCGGCGTAATTGTGGCGTTCGGGATTTTGCAATGGCGAGGAATCAGCTGGGGCAACCGCGCGCAGTTGATTACGGCGGCGATGAAAACCGCGGCGTTTGTGATTCTGGTGGTGGCGTGTTTTATTTTTGGCGGGGCGTCGCACCGGGCGTCGCT
>DATCOK010000627.1:0-5365 GCA_036564765.1 Candidatus Acidiferrum sp.
GCGATACCAATACCGCGATCCTGTACGGCGATGCGCACTTCCCGCGAGGTCGGAGTGTGGGCGCGGGAAACGGAGATGCCTATCCATTTGGAATCGCCGCCGTACTTGACCGCGTTGATCACCAGATTTTGCAAGCAGTGAGAAATCGCGGAGAGGTCCACCAGCACTTCAGGAATGTTTTCTTGCAGGTGGCATTCCAGGCGAATGCCGGAGAGGCTCAGCAAAGCGGATGTGTTGGCGGTGAGCGCCGCGAGAATTTTGCGCACGTCGAGGAATTCCAAGCGGTAGATCTGTTGCCGTTCGCGCATGGAGGAGAACAGCAGGATGCGCTCCAGGAGGTCGGCGAGGTGCTGGCCCTGGGCCTTGATGGTATCGCCGTAGTTAATGACCTTCAGCTTGTCGGTGACGATGCCCGCGGCCAGATTGTCGGCAGCGGAACAAATCACCGAAAGCGGGGTACGCAATTCGTGGGAGACCGTGGCGACGAAGCTCATTTGCAACTGGGCCAGCCGTTGGGCCCTGCGGGTGGCGACGAAGAGAACGCTGGTGGCGATGGCGAGCAGGATAAGCACGCCGAGGCCGATGGCGAAATCGCGCTGGCGCATGGCCCCCATCTGCACGTCAAGAGAGCCGCGCTTAGGCCTGACGATGAGATTCCAGTGAACGCCTGGAGGAACATCCGGCACCACGGGAAACCACATGGGTCCGGCCAGATTCCGACGTTCTTCCACCAAGGTGGGTTTGGTTTGGCCGTCGACATGAAAATCGCCGGCGTAGTCATGAGCCAGCAATGCCTGGCCCGAGGGTGGAGCGCCGAAAACGTCAAACACGATGTCGTCGTTATCAACCGGGCGCTGCAGGAGTGCCCGGTCGGAAGCGTAAAGAACGCGGCCATTGCGACCTTCGACCACCGCGTAATCGTAGTTGGAGCTTTGCGGGCCGCCGAAGTAGTGGCGAGCGAGATCGGGCAGCAGTTGCTGCTGCAAAACTTGTGGATCGAGTTGAATGACGATCCAGGAGACCGGGGCGGTATCGTCCTCATCGTCGTCACGTTCGACCTCGCCTGCTTCCGCGTGATCGTGAGCTTGATGCTGGAACTTTTCATCCCGAGGATCGGAGAAGGCGTCGGAATACGTTAGCGGGTGAATCAGCGCCGGCAAATTCTGTTCGAACTGCCATCCGAAAAGAGGGTCATGGGGCATGGCGCCGGGGAGATTGTCGACCTTGGTGCGCAAGTCATCGGTAGTCCTCCGTTCGAGCCCTTCCGGATCGGAGGACTGGCGGCGGAGTTCGGCCTGGAGTATTTCGAACGAGGGGTCCCAATGCGCCGGTAGAAAACGGCCGGTCGGGAGATCGTAACGTTGAATCTCCTCGGGATGGTCTCGAGAGACTTTTACAAGATAGAGATTGGCAAACAGGCCAGGAAACTCAGCGGTGCGCAACCAGGACTGGTAGCGACGGTAGTATTTGTTCCAATCCTCCTTGGCGCCCGGCTCGGAGTTGATCTGCATGGCAAAGCAAGGCTCGGCGATCTGACGGAGCAAACTGAGATGCCAATCCATGAGCGAGGCTTGCAAACTGGCGTCAATGCGGGCGCGAACTGCTTCGGTAAGGCGCTTGCTCCAGCGGTATTGCATGGCGGCGAGGCCACCGAGAATAGCCAAAAGAGCCAGCATGAGGACCGACCACTTAGCGCGCTCTTTGAAATAGGTGGTCACGCGGATCGCCTGGAGAAGTTACCCTGCCCTCAAAACATATTAGTCCAAGTAGGAACACGGCTGCAGTAGCGTTCGAATAAAAATGGTACATGTATGGGTGCGTTGACTTGGCCGCACGTGCGACCTAACATGTGCGGAAATGACGGACGCCCAGTCCTTGATTGGCCAGACGGTCGCACACTACCGGATTGTCGATAAGCTTGGCGCAGGCGGGATGGGCGTGGTGTACAAGGCGCTCGACCTGAAGCTGGAGCGCACCGTCGCTCTGAAGTTTTTGCCGCACGATACGGCGATCAACGCGCGGGATAAAGAACGGTTCCTACGCGAGGCGCGGTCCGCGTCCTCGCTCGACCACGAAAATATCGGAGTGATTCACGGCCTGGAGGAGGCCGAGGGCGGCCGGCTGTTTATCGTGATGGGTTATTACGAAGGGCAGACACTACAGCAGAAACTGCACGGCGGTTCGCTGCCGGAAGGCGAAGCGCTGCAACTGGCGGCACAGGTGGCGCGGGGACTGGCGGCGGCACACGCCCGCAACATCGTGCACCGGGACATCAAGCCCTCGAACATTATTATTACGCCGTCGGGCACGGCGAAGATTGTGGACTTCGGATTGGCGCGGGGGGCGGCCACGCCGAGCATGACGCAAAGCGCCATGGTGGCGGGGACACCAGCGTATATGTCGCCGGAACAGACGGTGGGCGGCGCGGTGGATCCGCGCGCGGATGTATGGGCGCTGGGCGTGGTGATGGTGGAGATGTTCACCGGCGTGCATCCGTTCGTGCGGGAGAATAGCGCGGCGATCGCGTTTGCGATTCTGAACCAGCCACCGTCGGTGGCAGACGCGGTGCCGCCGGCGATTCAGCCGGTGGTGTATCGCGCGCTGTCGAAGGAGTCGGCGCACCGCTTTGCGAATGGCGGGGAGATGCTGGCGGCGATTGAAGAAGTGCGCGCGCAGATGGGCCCGCAGACGGACTCGCGAAGATTGAGCGGGGCGACGGTGACGTCGCAATCGTCGCGGGCGGCGAAGGAATACCTGGCGCGGGCGTCGACGCCGCAGTGGGGCGCACCGGCAAGAAAGGGATTGGCATGGCCGTGGATCGCGGCAATCGTGGTGCTAGCGCTGGCGGTGTTGACGCTGTTGTTGACGCCGGTTCGCGAGCGCTTGACGGGAATGTTCGGCGCGGGCAGCGCGAAACATATTGCGGTGCTGCCGTTCGCGAATATTGGAGGCAATCCCGCGGATGAGGCGGTAGCGCAAGGCTTGATGGACAGCATGACCAGCAAACTTTCGAATCTGGGCGAGACGCAACAGTCGCTGTGGGTGTTGCCAGCCAGCGTGGTGATCAGCAGAAAGGTGGCGGATCCGACGACGGCCTTTCGCGAGTTGGGCGCCACATTGGTAGTGACGGGAAGCATCCAGCGCGTGGCGCAGGCGGTACACCTGACAGTGAACCTGATCGATACGCAAAATTTGCGGCAGATCGGATCGGCGTCGCTGGAAGATCGCAGCGGAGATTTGTCGGCACTGCAGGATGAAGCAGTGGCGCGGCTGGCGCACTTGATGAAAATTAATGCGACTGCGGAGATGATCCGCGCGACGGAAGGCAGCGCGGCGCCGGCGGCATATGAATCGTATTTGAAGGCGCTCGGATATTTGCAGCGCTACGATAAACCCGGAAATTTGCAGCTGGCTACCGAGGCGCTGCAATCGGCGGTGCAGACCGATCCGCGATTTGCGTTGGGATTCGGGGAGTTGGGCGAACTGTACCGCCTGAAATACCAGCTGGACAGAAACAGCAACTGGCACGAGGAAGCGCTGGCCAATTGCAAGCGCGCGCTGGAATTGCAGGACCGATTGCCTTCGGTGTACGTGACGCTGGGGCGCGTGCATGACTCCATGGGCAATACGGATCTGGCGCTGCAGGAGTTCACCCATGCACTGCAACTGGATCCGCGCAACGCGGAGGCCCTTACCGGCATGGCACACGTGTACGAAACCGCCGGGCGAGTGAAGGAAGCGGAGGACACCTATAAGCGGGTGATCGCGATGCGTCCGGATTATTGGGACAACTACAACTCGCTGGCGCTTTTTTACGACCGGCAACGGCGATTTGATGAAGCGGTGGCGCAGTTGCGCAAGGCCATCGAGTTGACGCCGGACAACGCGGTGCTCTATTTCAATCTGGGCGCGGTCTATGTGGATATGAACGACCCGAAGAAAGCTCCGGAAGCGGAACGGGCGCTGCGCAAATCGATCGAACTGAATCCCACGTATGCGGCGTACGCCAACCTCGGTGTGCTGTATCTGCAGCAGAAGCGCTACGACGAATCCGTGAAGATGACCGAGAAGGCGCTGCAACAGAACGATAAGAATTATTTAGTGTGGGACAACCTGCGGCAGGGGTACGAGTGGCTGAAGAATAAGGATAAGGCCGCGGAAGCGCGAGAGCGGGAGTTAGCGATACTGGAACCGGAGGTGAGTGCCAAGCCGCAAGACGCGGTGCTGCAGTCGGTGCTGGGGGTTCTTTACGCGGAGAAAAAATTGCGGGACAAGGCGCTGCAACGCATGCAGGCAGCGCTGGCGATGGCACCGGACGATCCGGCGGTGCTCTCGAATGCGGGCGAGACCCACGAAGATTTGGGCGAGCGAAGTGAGGCGCTAAAGCTCGTGCGGAAAGCGATGGAGAAGGGCATGACCTTCAACGATTTACAGTCCACGCCAGCGTTTCAGGAGTTGCTGGCCGATCCGAAGTTTCGGGCCGCAGCCAAGTAGCGGCAACGGTTTAGAGCGTCGCGAGGTCCGCGTAGAAGTGCGCGATGGCTTTGATTCCTCCGAAATAATTTTCGAGCGCGATGTGCTCGTCGGGGGCGTGGGCGTTTTCGTCCGGTAAACCAAAGCCGATGAGCACGCAAGGCACTTTGAAGGTGTCGTGCATCTGGGTCACGAAGGGGATGGAACCGCCCTCGCGGATGAACACGGCCTTTTTGCCAAAGCCCTTTTCCAATGCGTTTTGCGCCTTCTTGAAAATCGGCGCCTGAAACGAAGCGGACCAGGGCTTGCCGGTGCTCAGCACTTCAAATTTGCATTTCACTTCGCTGGGCAGTAACTGGCGAACGTACTTTTCCACCTGCTTGGCGATTTTGTGTGGATTCTGATCGGGCACGAGACGCGTGGAAAATTTCGCGCAAGCCCGCGACGGGATCACCGTCTTCGCGCCTTCGCCGATATAGCCGCCCCAGATGCCGTTGAGTTCCATCGTGGGACGGATCCATAAGCGTTCCACGGTGGTGAAACCCTTTTCGCCAAAATAGCCGGGAGCACCGACGGCCTTCTCGAACTCTTTCTTCTTCCAAGGCAGCGCGTTGAGCGCTTTGCGCTCGGCCTTGGAGACGTTGGCCACATCATCGTAGAAGCCGGGAACCGTCACGCGAAAATTCTTGTCGTGCAGCTTCGAGAAAATCTCCGTGAGAATCGTCAACGGATTGGGCACTGCTCCGCCGTAAACGCCGGAGTGCAAATCGCGCGCCGGACCGGTTAATTCGATCTGATAATAGTTCAGGCCGCGCAAACCGTAAGTGATGGAGGGCACGCCCTTGGCCAGCATGGAGGTGTCGGAAACCAGCAAAGCGTCGGCTTGCAGTTT
>DATCOK010000628.1:0-2554 GCA_036564765.1 Candidatus Acidiferrum sp.
GCCCTGACGATAACGTTTTATCAGGATTCACGGTACAATCGGGAAAAGGGCGATTCGGGCGTCTAACTTTTGACGGAGGCATCACAGTGATTCGCAAGCGTACAGCGGTTCGCAGGGCTACCTTCGCGGTCCTCAGTGTTCTGAGCGCCCTGTGCATCGGCGTGGTGCTCATGGCCATGGCCGCCCCGCCGCAAACCCCGGGCGCCGTCACCGACGTCGACCCGCATAAAGCCTCCGGTTCGAAGAACGCGCCGCTGGTTCTGGAGGTCTTCAGCGACTTTCAATGCCCGGCTTGCAAAACCCTGTACACCACCACCAATCGGCAGCTCATGGACAATTACGTCACCAACGGCAAGGTGTACCTGATCCATCGCGACTTCCCGCTGCCCATGCACGCGCATTCCCGTGTCGCCGCACAGTACGCGCGAGCCGCCGCGCAAATCGGCAAACTGGAGCCTGTCGAGCAAACCCTATTTGAGAATCAGGAAAAGTGGGAAAATACCGGCGACGTCGATGGCACGGTAGCCGCGGTCCTATCTCCGGCAGAAATGGCCAAAGTCCGGGCGCTGGTCAAGGGCGGCACTCTCGATCCGCTGATCGAAAAAGACGTGACCCTCGGCAAGATGTACAACGTCAACCAAACTCCCACGACCATCATCCACTACAAAGGCCAGACCTACCCGGTAGTAGGGGTACAAAGCTACGCCGTGCTGCACCAATTCCTGGATCAACTACTCGCACAGAAATAATGGCAGCGGGACGACGCATGCCCGCGTCCTCATCGAAGCCAACTCCACGATGAAGTAAGCGCAATGTCGCTCGCTAGACTTGCGCGATTGCTCTTAGAATTCCACGCGCAACGCCAATTGCATCACCCGCGGATTCGTCAGGGTGTTGGTATAAACGCCAAAAGTCCCTGGTTGATCGAGGCGATTGCCTATGGTGTTTACGTCGAAACGCACGCTGTTGGTCAGATTGAAAATATCCCAACGAAACCGCACGCCGATCCGCTCGGTAGGATGAAACATTTTGGAGAAACCCGTGTCGATCCCGAAATAACCGTCTCCTGTCAGAGGATTTCGCACTCCTGACTCCCCGGGGTATTGCACTCGGAAATTAGCGAACACCGCCGCGGGATCGGCAAACGCATTAGGTCCTGAACCGCGCTTCAGCTGACTTGACGGGATGCGGCCATCCAGCATGGCCCAGCCTTCGATATCCCAATTGGTCGGCCAGGTCGAACCTTCATCAACCGTCCACGGGAAACCGCTGGTCCACCTGAAAATCCCGCTGACCTGCCAACCACCGATTATGGCGTTGACGACACGATTCGTGCCGGATGCAAACCGCTGTCCGCGGCCCACCGGTAGTTCGTAGATCCAATTGGCGTTGATCTGGTGCGCTGGATTGAAATCAGACCGCCCGCGAAGTTGATCGGGCTGCCAGGTGTTGATGATCTGCGCCTGGTTATTCCCGCCGGAGGTGGGGATGCGCTCGGCTTGCGACGTCCAATCCAGCGATTTTGACCAAGTGTAATTGAACGCCCCTTGCAGGCCCGCACTGAAGGTTTTCTGCAGAATCACCTGCAAAGCGTTGTAGCTGGAATCGCCATTCGTCCGCCAGGTGTACAGCGCGGAATACTGGTCGTGATAAAAGCGGTACGAAGGATAGGAGTGACCGGGAACATTAAGTCCCGCGCCGGATTGGCTGTCCGGCAAATCGAGATTAAACAACGCGAACGTTTCGTTGCCGACGTTCGACAGAAACTGGTCGTACACCACTTGGGTAGCCGTCAGCGGCCCGAATCCGAGATTCGTCCCGGTTAACGGCCCGAAAAGATTCTCCCAATACGGCACTTTCGCAACGTCTTGCACCGGAACGCCGGCATGGGCCATCTTGGACAGCGCCGTAGCCGCGGTGAAATAGTCAACCCCGCTGGCAGGATCCACGTAGTTGAGAGGCATGGCAACATCCATTTGCTCCGGCAAGCGTCGTGAAAAACGCCCTACGTACGCAACATCCAGCACCACGTTTTTACCCAGATCGCGCGAGATGGAAAAGTCGACGCCATGGGAGTAAGGCGTCTTCATGTTGCGGTCCAGCCCCCAACTGATGGCGAAGGAATCGCTCGCCGGCGTCGCGGGAAAACCGCCTGGAGGAGCGCTGGGAAGCAGGCCGGCAGGTATATCAGAAATACCCGTGAAGCGCGGCGCGCTGTCAACGCTCACGGTCCCCGGAACGTTCTGCACCTGACTGGAGAGCCCGAAGGAACCCGCGGCATTGTAGGCATTGACCGTGGCCGCGCCGAAGTGGCTGTAATAAATCCCGTAGCCTGCGCGAATGGAAGTCTTCCCGGTATCGCCGAACACTTTCGATAACCACGGCCCGCTAAAGTGCGGAGACCAGGCTACCGCCACACGCGGGGCGAAATCGCGGTAATCGTACTTCCAAAAATCAGCCTGGCCATTAAACCGGCCATTGGGCGCAAACGACAGTTGCGGAACATTGATGGCTGCGCCGCCGCTTCGTCCTTGATCGGCGCTCTGATTCAGGT
>DATCOK010000629.1:0-8564 GCA_036564765.1 Candidatus Acidiferrum sp.
GCGATGCGCAACTCGTCCTGCCAATCCAGATCGTCGGGCGCGGCGGTCACGAGTCCGGCGGCGACAGCTTCTGTCGCCGATAATTCCTTACCGATTTGCGCACGCAGCGTCTCGATTTGCGCTTCGGCCTGGTAAAAACGCGCCGCGAGACGCGACAGATGATTCACCATAGGCAGCGAACCGAAGTTCATCTGCGAGAGCGTGACGCTGGCACGCTCTTGGCCTTCTTGGGTGTCGAGCATGTAGACGCGATCGGCGGCCAGCGCCAGTTCGAGCAGCGTGCCCGCAAAACACGCGCCCGGCTCGATCACCGCATACATCGAACGCGACGTAACGTCGAGCCGCGCGAACGTGCGGCGCATCATCCCCAGCACTTCGCGTACAAACCAGTTTTCCGAGTGTTGCAAAATAAATTCGTCCATGGCGAGCATGGAGCGCGCCTCGCCGGTGGCCTTCAGAATCCAAAGCCCAAGTTCCAATTCATTGGTGCGCAAACTCAGAATGGCATCGTCCAGTTCGCGTGCCATCTTGAGCGGCCACCAATCGCAACCGAGCTTCAGCACTTCATCGAGAGTTTGCGGCGAGGCCGCCTGAGGTGCGCCTACGGCAATCGTTACCGTTCGTTCGGCCCGGTCCCGGTTGAAGACCACATCCACGGTCTCGTAATGCAAGCCGTGTTCATCCACCGTCTTTTTCAACGGTGCGAGCGCTACGCCTTGTGCATTTGCCGGCCGGTCGCTGTTTCCTGCCAACTCCGACGCGCGTTTTCTCACGTGCTCGGCGAACTGCTGGGTCTTCACCACATCATCGACCAGCCCCCACTCTTTTGCGCGCTGGCCGCGAATGCCGTCGGAGGTGGTGCAGAAAACATCGGCGCGATCGCGCCGCACTTTGCGCTTGTCGGTGAGGCGCGTGAGGCCGCCGGTTCCCGGCAAGACCCCCAGTAGCGGCACCTCCGGCAGACTCACCGCCGAGGAGCGGTCATCCACGAGAATAATTTCGTCGCACGCCAGTGCGAGTTCGTAACCGCCGCCCGCCGTGGTGCCATTCAGCGCCGCGAGAAATTTCAGTCCGGAATGGCGGCTGGCGTCCTCGATGCCGTTGCGCGTTTCATTCGTGAATTTGCAGAAGTTGACTTTCCAGGCGTGCGAGGACTGCCCCAGCATGTAAATGTTCGCACCGGAGCAAAATACGCGCGGCTTCTCGCTGGTAATCATCACCGCGCGGATTTCCGGATGCTCGAAACGGATGCGCTGCAGGGCGTCGTACAGCTCGATGTCCACGCCCAAATCGTAGGAATTGAGCTTCAGCTTGTAGCCTGGGCGGATTCCGCCGTCTTCGCTGACGTCCATCGTCAGGGTGCACACCGCGTCGTCAAACGTCATTCGCCAGTGCTTGTAACGGCTGGGCTCGGTCTGGAATTCGACGGGCGGGGATTTCGGTTCTGGCTCGGAGGCCGACGTACCCGTTGAAACTTTCGGGTCGTCCACGGCCTTGGGCTGCCGCACGTCTGGGGTTACCGCTCCATCCACGCGCATCTCCTCCGTATCGCTTTACTCAATTAGTTTACTGCATCACGGAGGCACTGTCGGTACGGGGTTTACTTCAGGGCGCGACCACTAGAAATCGGACGTTCGAACATCGCCGAGAGCCCCACTCGCCTAGGCTAGCAGGCAAGAACAATCGTCGTGTTAGATACTCGGGGCGCCATCGGGCACCCGGAATCTAGGCTGTGGCGAGGGGGCGATAGAAGTAGTCTAGTCGATTCCGTGAATGCGCAGGCTTACGAGTTGATCGATGTTCAGGTCCTTCATGCCGCGAGAGCGCAGATTGCTGACGAACTCCGGTGTCACTCCGTGGATGCGCATGGCTACCAACTGTTCCGGTTCTGGATGCTTGTAGCCGAGCGACTGCATTTTCTCGATGAATTCGGGCGACACTCCGTGGATGCGGAAGGCGATCAGCTCCTGTAGATCGACATGGTCGTAGCCGTCTTTCTTCAGGCGCTCGACGAATTCCGGGGTGGCGCCGTGAATGCGCATCGCTACCAGCTCGTCTTCGTCGGGCGAATATCCCGCTTGATGCAGTACGCGTACCATCTCCGGCGTAACACCATGAATACGAAAGGCCACCAGCTTCTCGCTATCCTTCATGTTCAGGCCCTCCTTGCGCAGCGCTTCGACGAAAATGGCGTTCACATTGAAGATTCGAAAGGCCACCAGCTGTTCGGTATCCAGGCCGTCGAGATGTTCGCCGCGCATCTCTCGCGCAAATGTCGCGCTCACGTCCATCACCGCCATGGTGAATTGTTTTTCGGCATCAATGTCCGCGAATCCCAGCTCCTTCATCTGCTGCGCGTAGGCCGGCTCCGGGAAGAAATGAAACACGCCCGTGCCTTCGCCATCCTTGGTGTGGCCTTCGCATTCGAAGCGGCCCGCGTCGCGCGCTATGGTGAAGTGCACGTCCTGTTTGCCGGGCTTCGCGAGGTCCAAGCCGCGTAGTTCGCTGATGCGCACGTTCGAATCATGATTGGAGTTTCCGCCGGCGTGGCGCTCGATCAGCGACAGCTCCACCTCGCCGTGCGCATCCGACTTCTGAATCGTCCAGCTTCCGCTGCGCGAATCCGCGGCCTTGACGATAAATGCTGCCAGCAGCGTGCATGCCACCAGCACGTAACACATCAATCCTTCCCGTCGATTCATGGCTTCTCGCTCCCCTTGCACTTCACTCGTCCAGCACACCGGAATTCTTCAGCGCCAACAGTTTGTGCAGGTCCAGATTTTGGAAACCGTGTTGTCGCGCCCGCGTTACAAATTCGGGCGTGAGGCCCTGCACCTTCGCGCCCACCACTTCGTCCGCGTTCAATTTCAGTCCCGCCGCCCGCATAGCTTTGACGTACTCGGGCGTCACGCCCTGCACTTTCAGTCCGATCAGCTCGCCGGCGTTCATCTGCAACCCCAGCGCTTTCATCTCCCGCACGTACTCGGGCGTTACGCCTTGGATCTTCATGCCAATCAATTCGTCCGCGGGAAGTTTTGCATCGGTCACGGCGCGCATCTCGCGGATGTAGTCGGGCGAGATACCTTGGACTTTCATGGCCAGCATCTTTCCGGTGTCGGCATCCACGCCGGCATCGTGGAGTTGCTTCACGTATTCCGGGGTCACACCCTGCACGCGCAGCGCGATAATCTGGCCGATCTCCGTCGCGAGTCCGCTATCGCGCATGGAGCGAATCAGCTCCGGCGTCACGCCCTGAATTCTCATGGCGATCAATTCATCGACGCCCGGCTTCAAGCCCAGAGAATGGATTTGCCGGACATATTCCGGGGTTACACCCTGAATTTTCATGGCGATGAGCTGGTCGATGGAGAGATCCGTCAGCCCTGCGGCCTTGAGGCCCTCAATGTATGAGCCGTTCCTTACGCCCGGCTCTTGCTTTTCGGAGTCTTTACGGGCTTCGGCCTGCGATTGCTCCTGTTCCCGGGCTTCCGCTTCCTGGCGCTCTGCTTCAACTGGTGCAGGCTCGCTCTGCGGAAGAAACATTCTGTGCGGTTCGATAGCTGGTGCGGGCAAGAGACCTTCCGGCCGCTTCTCGATCACGCCGGATTCATCGCCGGCGATGACGGGCTGGCTGCCTATGGCCGCCGGATGCTCAGCTCCTGCCAGCACCGGCTGCACCGCCGCTGTCGGCCGCGATTCACTCTTGACGGTTTGGTTCTGCTGCGCCGCATGCAACAGCGCGTTGCCCACCAGAATCGATGCGCACAGGCACACTACGCTTCCGGCAATTCCGGCGCCGCGAAGGCCTCCATGCAATTTTCCCGCTCCGAGGAGACGCGCCACACGCTCCGCTAGCGGGCTGCGATTGGCAGCCATGGCCAATACCGGGGCCGTTTGCCACTCTGCCATAGCCGCCAACGCCCGGGCATATGCGACCGCGTTTCCGCAAACCGCAATGGCCACGTCGTCGCAGCAATGTTCGCGCTCCTCGCGAATGCACTTGCTCAGCCACCAGACCGCCGGGTGATAAAAGAGCAGGGTCTCAGCAGCCATCTGGAAGACGTTTACGAAGGCGTCGAAGCGCTTCACATGCGCCAGTTCATGCGCGATCACCGCGGACAGTTGGTCGGCCGTTAGTCCCGTCAATGCGGACACCGGCAGCAAAATCACCGGGCGGAACCAGCCGACGACCGCCGGCGCATCCATTTGCAGGCTTTCGCAGTAGCGCACCACGCGTTGCAGACCGATGCGTCGTTGCAGTTCGAGACAACGCATACGAAGCGCGCCGGAAACTGGAGTGCCACACTTCAGACGCAAGCGTTCGATCAACAAAAACCCTGCGGCGGGCCGCAGGCTCAACAACACCACGCCCAGAAACCAGGCTTCCACGAACCACAGAAGATAGATGGAAGACGTCCCACTCGAAACGGGACCGTCAAAATTCAAAACTTGTTGCGTTGTTTTTGAAACGGAAGACGCTTCGAATGCCGCCGACGCGAGGGACACATTCCCGTGCTGAGAACGAGGCCATGCTGATTCATGCCGCTGTGCTAAAACTAGAAACGTCACCGCCGGCGCAGCGACCATGACCACCAGTAGCGAAACCCCGAGCACATAACGCACGGCCGCGCGTCGCGCCAGCGACATCGCGAGGAACGCGGCTGCGCCCAACGCCACGCCTTGCCACAGGAAGTGCAGCAGCGTCAATCCCATCAGCCGCATCGTCTCCGCGTTGACCCAACCGGCCCATGCGCTCATGGCAGTTTCCTTTCGTATTCATCCAGCAGCTGCCGCAACTCGGCAATCTCGGCCTTGGTTCCTTTGCGTCCGGCCAAGGCATGCATCATCAACTGGCTGGCCGAGCCGTCGAAAACGCGCTGCAGTACGTCGCCAGCAAGTTGCCGCTTGGTTTTTTCGGCCGCCTGGTTGGCTTCGTAGACGTGAGCGCGCTGCTCCTCGTTGCGGCGCACCGACCCCTTCTCGGTCATGATCTGCATCAGCTTTAAGACGCTGGTATAACCGATCTGTTTCTTTTTGCTCAGGGCTTCATGCACTTCGCGCACGGTGGAGGGGCCGCGGGCCCACAGAATGCGCAGAATCTCCAGTTCGGAGACGGTGGGTTTTTGCATTTCCGGTGTCATGGGCAGAAACTACTACGAAGCCATTCGTACTGTCAACGAAATTCTTCGTAGTTGGCCGGCACGACGACGGGAAAAATGCCGGCCGGAATTACTTACGCGGTAGGACGGTGCGGTCCCAGGCGGCCAGTGCGCAGAGCCTTTACGAAGGTGTCGTGATCCTTCTCGGTCTGGTCCGCGTAGGCCACGGCGAACTTCCCTATCGCGTGATCAAAGGCGTCGTTATCGCCGAGATATCCGGCAATGTGGGCCGGAGATCCAGTGCGGGCATGGGCGCGCGCCAAGGCTTGTCCACACAACTCCAAGTAATCGACCCAGTCTTCCCGCGGCATGTCTTCCACGTTGACGCTCATCTTCATGTCGCGAAGCTGCCGGAAGTAGTAGTCGTGCCCCTGATCATCGCGGGTCCATCCCAGAAAGATATCGCTGGCTGCCTGCAGCATGCGCTGTCCCGTGACCACCCGCTCTCCGTGATACGTGTAACGACTCCTGCCCGCATACGGTTCAAGCACCGAAGGCAAGGCCTCCTTGAACTGCAGGAACAGCGGATCGCCTGCGTCGGCCATCAGTAGCACCACCGCGCAGCGTGTGCCGACACTGCCTACGCCGACAATTTTTCGCGCGATATCGACAATGCGATAGCGATCGAGGATGACGCGGCGTTCTTCCGGCAGGGTGAGCCGGTAGCGGCGGAACATCTCCTTCACGCGCTGGCCCAGCTTGATCCGCTGCCGTGGGTGATAAATCAGCGGCGGATTGTCGATGATGCGCGGCTGGCCCTTCACCATGGCGGTGATGCGCGGGAAGACGTGCTCGGCGGTCTGCAATTTCGCCTGCGCCTCGATGCGCTCCCAATACTCCCTGGCCTTTTTTGACTTGGCGTTTTCGATGAGCAATTCCGCGTCGAGTTGCGAGTACCACACTTCCAGCGCGCGCATCCGCGCGTACTCCCGCATGTGCTGGCGATAGCTCGCCACCGCGAGCCGCGCATCTTTTTCGCAGCGGTGCGCGCCCAGTTCCTTTTGCCGTGCGGCCAGCACCACGCTGGTGGCCAGGCGCTTCACATCCCACTCCCACGGCGCACGGAGGGTCTCGTCAAAATCGTTGATGTCAAAAACCAACCGCCGCTCCGGCGAGCCAAATCCTCCGAAGTTGCTTACGTGACAATCGCCGCAGGCCTGCACGCATAGCCCAGTCTTCGGAGTGGAAGAGAGGTCGGCGGCCATCAAGGCGTCCGCGCCGCGGAAAAACGAAAAGGCCGACTGGCACATGCGTTCGTAGCGGATGGGCAACAACTCAGGCAATCTGCCGCGGTCCGCACTTTTCAGCAATGCCATAGGGTCGACGCGTTTCGTAGGCGCAGCCCATTTGGCGTGGGCTCCGCGCGGCACTTTTTTACGCAGCGCTTTTCCGGCCGCCAGTCGCTCTTTCACAGTGAGGAATGCCTTATGCACGCGAGCCGCCTAGCTAAAAGAGAATAGACGCGACGTATCGTTTGCTACGTTTACGCCGCTGACATCAACTCAAGTTCGCAATAAATTTCTGAAGAAATCCCGCCGCCGCTTTCGCCTCGCGCAATCCTGCCCCGTCCAACTCTTGTAGCGCGCTCACCAACATCTTCACGCGCAGCCTTCGCCCTCGCTGCAGAATTTTGACGCCCCGCGCCGTAGCTTCGAGCGTCATGCGCCGCTTATCGTCCGTCGGCTTGCGCCGCACCAGAGCGCCTTTCTCAAGTCCCACAACAATACGGCTCATTGTCGGCGCGCGCACCTGCTCGGCTTCCGCCAACTCCTTCAACGAGCGCGCCCCGCCAAACACCAGCACCGATAGTGCCGACAACTGCGCCGGCCCAACTCCGGTGCTGCGATCCTTCGCGCGCACCTTGCGCAGCAAATGAATCGCCGCGGAATGCAGCACATCTCCGATCCGGTAGGCCTCGGCTTGTTCGGCCGGGGTTCGCCGAGCCCCGCGCTCATTACCGGCGGCGGCCGCTTTCCGCTTTGCAGCGGCGCCGCCGTTCGCCGCCAAATTACTCTTGCGCTGCGCCATAAATTATAGTTAGCTATGCTAACTAATTACCCCGAAGGAGGCCATAGGCCATGACCGTCCCATTGCTCTCCCGCATCATGCAAATCGCCGTCGTCACCCACGACACCGATCGCGCCACGGCATTCTATCGCGACGTGCTGGCCTTGCCGCATCTCTTCCGCGCCGGCCAACTCAGTTTCTTCGATTGCGGCGGCGTGCGCCTGATGCTCACCCCGCCGGAAAAACCGGAGTTCGATCATCCCGGCTCCATCCTTTAT
This sequence comes from Candidatus Acidiferrum sp., assembly GCA_036564765.1. GTDB lineage: Bacteria > Acidobacteriota > Terriglobia > Acidiferrales > UBA7541 > Acidiferrum. The sequence goes on from DATCOK010000629.1 coordinate 7,445, forward strand.
TTCCAGGTCGCGGACATCCAGTCCGCCTACCAGCGCCTCAAAAGCGCCGGCGTAAAGTTCGAGGACGAACCGCACCTCATCGCCCGCATGCCCAACCACGATTTGTGGATGAATCATTTCCACGATACCGAAGGCAATCTCCTCGCGCTGATGTGCGAACTGGCCCATGCCAGCTAGTCAAATGCGTCGGAACCGCTTGATGCGGCGCGCCTAAGCCTCGGCGAAAGTTCGAGAGGCAGCGTACTTTATCTCCGCACAGCGGGGCATTTTCGCGACATTCCGCAAGCCAATGCAAAAATAAATTTCCCGCAAACACCCGTTCTTCTGTGCGCCACCCGCGATTCATGTAAAATGGCTGGACTCATCAGGGGCGTAGCTCAGTGGTAGAGCAGCGGCCTTTTAAGCCGAAGGTCGTGGGTTCGATCCCCACCGCCCCTACCAATCCTTCTTGATTTCTCAATCTTTATCGGCGCAACGTGTTTTGTACTTGAGCCCATCAAAAATTCAGATTTATGACCGCGTTCCACCAACACGCAATGAATCTTCGACTGGCCCTTATGGCGATTTTGCCGATACTCGCCGCTCCGACCAGAGGCGCTTCCTCACAACCGCGTGACTGCCCTCCCGTCGAAACCATGAGCGCCGCTCTGAAAATTATCAGTGAAAGCGACTGGGCCAGAATTTCGGCGACGGAACTCCGGTCGATGTGGCCGACCAAACTGGAGGCCATCGATTGCGACGCTGGTGACTGTAAAACGCTACGGCGAGAAGACCGCGCCATCAGTCATGAGTGCCAATGTTGTGAGATTTTTCATTTCGAGGTCGATCGCGATGACCATGGGGCTAGTCAGAAGCAGCGACTCCACACTATAGTGCTCTACTATTCTGACGGACGGCGCAACGAAACGCTGAATGCGGCTAGAGCTTTTGCCAAATCCTTGGGGCTGCCGGAGACCGACTTGGAGACCATAGGGCTTAAGCCGCTACAATCGTTCCATTGGTACGTGGATCGCAATGGGCATCGGGAAATCGTCCTCGTGGAAATCCGGACTGTGTGTCGACACGGGGTTTGGACGGTTTTCTTTCACGTGAGCCGTCAGCACGACGAACCTGTTTAGCC
>DATCOK010000630.1:0-2028 GCA_036564765.1 Candidatus Acidiferrum sp.
GCTCGGCGCCATTCTGGGCTTCGCCATTGGCGGCGCCCTGCTGTTGCCGGTCGGCTACGTCTACGGGCAGTGGGTGCAGCGATTGCCGGACGCCGCCGGCGAAGCGGCTTACGCCGCACAGGTTTTTCCGCCGGTGGTCAGCTATTTCACCGGCTGGATGATGCTGCTCGCCTATCTCATCGTGTGCCCGTGGGAGGCTGTGGCCGTCGGCAAACTCACGGCTTACCTCTTTCCTGTGTTGAATTCGATGGAGTTGTATCGCGTGGCCGGTCATCCGGTATTTCTGCCGCGGCTGGTGCTTGGCGTGGCGTTGACCTTATTTATTGCCTTTATCAATTACCGCGGCGTCCGCGCTAGCGCAACGTTTCAGAACTGGTCGGCGGGCTCGGTGCTGGTGCTCTTCGTAATAATTCTTGGCGCCAGCGCTATTCACGGTTCGCCGGCCAATTTTCATCCGGCCTTCAGCGCCGCGCCGCTGGTTTCCATTTTGCTGACGCTGCAGATCGTGCCGTACTTCATGACCGGCTTCGAATCCGTTCCCAAGGTGGCGGAGGAAGCCAACCCGGAATTCAAAGCGCGGGGATTCTCGCGCGCGATATTTTTCGCGGTGATTACGGGTGCGACATTCTACGTGATGGTCACGGCGGCGGTGGCGTACGTTGCGCCGTGGCAGAGCTTGCTGGGCAAGCCGTTCGCGACGGCCATAGCGTTCGAGACGGGCACGGGCATCCCCTGGCTGGTGCGTATCGTAATGGCGTCTGCGCTGCTGGCGCTGTTCGAATGTTTCAACGGAAATTTTGTAGCTTCCAGCAGGTTGCTGTTTGCCTTTGGACGCCGAGGGACGATTTACGCGAGATTTGGCGAAGTGCACAACACCTTTTTGACGCCATCGGTGGCCATCATCGGTATCACCTGCGCTACGTTATTTGGTTTGTTGCTGGGGGATGCGATTCTCGTGCCGGTCACGGAAGTGGGATCGATGGCCGCGGCCAGCGGTTGGTTCATGGCCTGCGTGTCGTTCTGGGTGGTGGAGAAAAGCGTCGGCAAACGGTTGGTGACCGCCTTGGGCGTGGCCGTTGCTTTACTCATGCTGCTGATGAAGTTGCTCCCAGTTTTCCCAGGTCACTTTTCTGTGGCAGAGTGGAGCGCGCTGGCCATTTGGCTGGTTGTTGGGCTGATTCTGCGCCGAGGATAGCGGCGGGCCGCAGAGACCCTCGTGTATACTTTTGATGCGTTGGTAATCCGCACTCCTAATTCATGATTCCGTTCCTGCATCTTGGCCCGCTCACCATTCCGACATTCGGGCTGATGGTCGCCACTGCGCTGCTGGTCGCTGCCTATGTGCTGCAAGCCGACTTTGATCGGCGACGCGTTTCCTTTGAACCCAGCAAGAAAAATAAAACGGCCTCAGCGGATCGAACGGACGAAGGTTTTTTGATTATCGGGATCGCCGGTTTCGCCGGATTGGTCGGCGCTCGGCTCTATCACGTGCTCGAGAGTCCCAGCGAATTTTTTGCCGATCCCTGGCCGCAGCTTTTCAGCCGGTTTGGATTTGCATGGTTTGGCGGATTTCTGGGTGGGCTCATCGCGCTGATTCTGCTGGCACGTTATCTGAAGATTCCACTGCTTGAATTTCTGGATATTTGCTCTCCGGCCGCGGCGGTGGGCTACGCCATCGGACGCATCGGCTGTCTTTTGTCGGGTGATGGTGATTATGGGCGGCCCACTTCGCTCCCCTGGGGAATGAGTTTTCCCAACGGCGTGGTGCCCACCAGCGAGCGGGTGCATCCCACGCCGTTGTACGAGTTTTTTATCTGGTTGGCCATTGCCGCGTTCTTGTGGCACATGGGCACGAAATCGATTCAAAAGCCCAAAGCCAAGGGCGAAATATTTTGCAATTATCTGATTCTCACCGGCGTGGCGCGCTTCCTGATTGAAATCATTCGCATCAACCCACGTTCGTTTTTCGGCCTTTCGAACGCGCAGGCGGCAAGCGTCGTCTCCATCCTGGCCGGAGCGGTGTTACTT
>DATCOK010000631.1:0-3238 GCA_036564765.1 Candidatus Acidiferrum sp.
CCTCTCACCCGCCCAGTAAACTCACCATGCACAACCGCACCGCTGCACTCCACTTCGTTGACTTACCCCACCACCCCACCTAATATGAACCGCCAATGCCAGACTCCCAGTCACTCATCGGCCAGACCATCTCCCACTATCACGTGGTGGAAAAACTCGGCGGCGGTGGGATGGGCGTGGTCTACAAGGCCGAAGACACCCGCCTGCACCGTTTCGTAGCCCTCAAATTTCTTCCCGACGACGTCGCCAAAAATCCTCAATCCCTGGCCCGCTTCCGCCGCGAAGCCCAGGCCGCTTCCGCCTTGAACCACCCCAACATCTGCACCATTTACGACATCGGCGAAGATGCCGGCAACGCCTTCATCGCCATGGAGTACCTCGACGGCGAAACTCTCAAGCACGGCATCGCCGGCCACCCGCTCGAACTCGATAAATTCCTCGCCCTCGCCATCGAAATCGCCGACGCCCTCGACGCCGCCCACTCCGGCGGCATCGTCCACCGCGACATCAAGCCCGCCAATATTTTTGTCACCCGCCGCGGCCACGCCAAAATTCTCGACTTCGGACTAGCCCAGGTCGGCGCCTCTCGCCGCGACTCGAAGCTGTCGCCCGATGTGGACACCATGGCCACCCGCGGCGTCGCCCCCCAGGAGCTCACCAGCCCCGGCAGCACCCTCGGCACCGTAGCCTACATGTCCCCTGAGCAGGTCCGTGCCAAGGAACTCGACGCCCGCACCGATCTCTTTTCCTTCGGCGTGGTCCTCTACGAAATGTCCACTGGCCAGTTGCCCTTCCGCGGTGAAAGTTCCGGCGTCATCTTTGAAGCCATTCTGAATCGCGACCCCGCCGCCATCGCCCGCGCCAATCCCGACTCCCCGCCCGAGCTCGAGCGCATCATCAACAAGGCCCTCGAAAAAGATCGCGACCTCCGCTACCAGCACGCCTCCGAAATGCGCGCCGACCTCGCCCGCCTCAAGCGCGACTCCAGCTCCGGCCATCACTCAGCCCAACCCTCGGCCCAGTCCTCAGATCGCTCCGCCACCTACCATGACGCTGCCGCGATGGCTGCAGCCGCCACGCCCGCCGCGCCATCCTCATCGCCATCCGCGCCTGCCGCCCTCGCCTCCGGTTCCAGCGCCGCGCACCACTCCGACAGCGCCATCGCCGCCGATCTCTTGTCGCGCCACAAAACCAAGCTTCTCGCGGTCGCCGCCGCAACCGTTGTCGTGCTGGCCCTGGCCGCCTTCGCTCTCTACCGCTGGAGCTCCGCCAGGTCCACCTCTGGCATCGACTCCCTCGCCGTCCTGCCCTTCATTAACGTCACCACCGACCCCAACTCCGAATACCTCAGCGACGGCCTCACCGAAAGTTTGATCAGCAGCCTTTCGCAGCTTCCCAATCTCACCGTCCGCCCGCGCAGCTCCGTCTTCCGCTACAAATCGAAAGACCAGGACGTGCAGAAAATTGCCGCCGACCTCCACGTCGCCGCCGTGGTCACCGGCCGCGTCACCCAGCGCGGCGACTCCCTCAACGTCAGCGCCGAGCTGATCGATGTCGCCAAGAATCGCAGCCTCTGGAGCGAGCAGTACGATCGCAAACTTTCCGACGCCTTGACCGTGCAGCGGGATATTGCCGGGGAAATTTCTTCGCGCCTCCGCGAAAAGCTCACCGGCGAAGAAAAAAAGCGCCTCTCCAAAGACGGCACCGACGACCCCGAGGCCTACCAGTTGTACTTGAAGGGCCGCTATTACTGGGATAAGCGCACTCCCGAATCCCTCGCCAAATCCAAAGACTATTTCCAGCAGGCCATCGACAAGGACCCCAACTACGTCCTCGCCCACGTAGGCATGGCCGAGTATTACTACGTCCTCTCCGACTACACCTACACCCCCACCAGGGAAACTAATCCCAAATTAAAAGCCGCCGCTATGCGCGCCTTGGCTCTCGATGATAGCCAGGCCGAAGCCCACGCTTTGCTGGCCGGCGCCTACGACAACGATTGGGAATGGGCCCCCGCCGCGCGTGAATTTGAACGCGCCCTGCAATTAGAACCCAACAATTCGCGCATCCATGTTCTCTATGGGCTGCATTTTATTACTCTTGGAAATACCGATCAGGCTATCGCCCACTTTCAAAAAGCGACCCAACTGGACGCCCTGAATCTGAACGCCATGTGCAATCTGGGAGCCGCCTACGTCAATGCCAGGCGCTACGACGATGCCATCGCCCAATTGAACAAAGTGCTTGAAATCGATCCGAACTATGCCTCCGGCCACCAGTTTCTTTCCCTGGTTTATGAGGCTCAGGGCAAGTACGATCTTTGGCTCGATGAGTGGGAGAAAGCTGCCGCTCTCAGCAACGATGCAGACCTGCTGGCCGTCTCCAAGGCCGCGCGCGCGGAATTCGCCAAGGGCGGATATCGTGCCGCCATCAAACGAGCGGCGGAAGTATTGCAGGAACAATCCAAACGCGTGTACATCGACCCGGCCATCATTGCCGGCGACTACGGCGTTCTTGGCGACAAGGACAAGGCCTTCTTCTGGCTCGAGAAGTCCTTCGCGGAAAAAAGCGATCTCCTTCGCATTTTGAAATCCTCTTCCTACTTCGATTCTCTACGCTCCGACCCCCGCTACGCCAACATCCTCCGCCGCATGAACCTCCCCCAATAACCCCCGCGCGCCGCCCTCACCCACGCCCCTGGGGCCCGCGGCTCTTCGCCATCGAACTTCTAATTTCGACTCGAACCTCTGGAATCGCTTGACTTCCTCGTTACTCTATAGTAAAATAACTTATGAATATTGAGCCCAACCCTTCCAGCCAACTCAGACTCTTTCTCCGGTGATTATGCACTTGACACAGATTGCCATTTCTGCTAGATTGTAGGCATGGCAACACAACGTTCCAACGAGATACAAGAAGAAATTAACGCCGTACTAGAGAAACTCAAGGTAACCAAAGATCCAGACGAACGACGTAGCCTCTTGCTTGCCGGGAAACTCTTGATCGCCGAATTTGACGTGCTCACAACGGAGACCATCAAAAAACTTCCTGGAAGTGAACCCTCATGAAACTAATAGACGTTACGAAGAAATTTAACACCGAAGAGAAGTGCTTGGATTACATCGTAGCGGCCCGCTCGCCGAATGGCGTGTGCTGCGTCCACTGTGGCGTGACGAACGTCTCCACGATTACCCGCAAAAAGGCTGGCGATAACAAGCGCACGCGCATCTACCAGTGT
>DATCOK010000632.1:0-7000 GCA_036564765.1 Candidatus Acidiferrum sp.
CCACCGGCATGGTCAACGACCACGCCGAAACGTGTTTCCGCCACCGCGAAGTGCAGGAGTAGAATGGCCTGGCTGCCGGCGGACAGCGGCACTCGAAATCTTTCGGCGCTGCGAATCAGGAGGATGGCTATGAATGAACTGGTGCAGATTTTGATGCAGAAGACGGGGCTTTCGCAGGACAAGGCGCAAGAAGTGGCGGAGACCGTGGTCACGCATCTCAAGGCGCGCCTGCCGGGGCCGATCGCGAATCACCTGGATGGGATTCTCAACGGGCTTGGGGCTGGAGAACTTGAGGTTCTCGAGCAAAAAGCCAAGGCGATGTTTCCGGGGCTGTAAGCGGCCGGGCGGTCATCGTTCGGCAATAAAAATTCTGCGCATGGCAAGTCGACAAAAAAAACGGCCCCGCCCGAATTGCGACGGAGCCGTTTGCACCTCTGTGTGGCTGCTTACTTGGGCATTAAAACGGTGTCGATGACGTGAATCACACCATTGCTGCAGGCGATGTCGGCTTTCACGACGGTAGCGTTGTCGATCATCACCGAGCCGCCCATGGCCTTGATGGTCAGGGATTCGCCGTTGACGGTCTTGGCGGAATCCATCTTGCTGGCTTGCGCGGCCATCACTTTTCCAGGAACCACGTGGTAGGTGAGGATGGCGACGAGCTTCTGCTTGTTCTCCGGCTTGAGTAGCTCGTCCACCGTGCCGGCGGGCAGTTTGGCGAAAGCTTCATCGGTCGGGGCGAATACTGTGAACGGCCCTGGACCTTTGAGAGTGTCAACTAGTCCGGCGGCCTTCAACGCCGCCGTCAGCGTCTTGAACGAGCCCGCTGCGACCGCGGTGTCCACGATGTCTTTTCCCGCGGCGGGCTTAGGTCGCGCTATGGCGCCGAGGCTCAACGACAGGCTGACGACGAACACCGCGCCCAGCACTGCGATACTTCTAATTTTATTAGCACTGCTCTTCATTTTTCTCTCCTCGAATTTTTTTCTTAACTTTTGACTTTGTACTTGGCCTATGTCGCTTTCGAAACTTGGCCCGCTTATCGCGAGTGCTGTACGGACGGTTGTACGTGCCAGCGTTGTTGAATGGCCTTGAGGCTAATGCCCTGGTATATGCCGGCGAGTCCTACTAGGCCATAAACGATGGCGCTGAGGGTGGACACCTGGCCGAATTTCATGCCGAAGAGCGCGGCCACCAGATCAAAATGTGCGATAGCCACCAGTCCCCAGTTGAGGGCGCCAATCACTACCAAAACCGCTGCGATAACATCGAGTTTCTTCATGAGCATTTCTCCTGATTTCTCTTTGAACTTGCGAACTAACATGTTTAACTATAGCGACAATGAATTTAACGGCAAGGAAAATACGATGAAAAGCAAAAGTCGTATGCCCGGCAGTCAAATGTTTGGCGAGTTTTTGCCTGGTGGTTAATTCAGAGGAGAAACGATGCTTTCGGACACTTTAAAACAGGGCCTGCGGGACTACGCCATCGGCGAAAAACTGCGCGGTTTGCGCCTCAAAAAAAAGATGGGGTTGGTGGAATTGGGCAAACACACCGGCTTGTCGGCCGCGATGCTCTCGAAAGTCGAGCGCGGCAAGCTCTTTCCGACGCTACCGACCTTGCTGCGCATATCGCTGGTGTTCAGCGTGGGCCTGGACTATTTTTTTGCCGACGACCAGAAACGCCACACCGTGGCCATCGTGCGGAAAGCGGAGCGGCAACGCTTTCCGGAGCGGCCCGACGGGCGGGATATTTCCTTTCATTTCGAATCGCTGGATTTTGCCGCGGTGGAGCGCAAACTGAACGCGTACTACGCGGAATTTGAAGCGTTGCCGCCGGGAAAACCGCGTACGCACCAGCATGCCGGCATCGAGTTTCTCTCCGTGCTGCGCGGCAAGCTGGAACTGCGCATCGGGACCGAGGAGTACACCCTGGAGGATGGCGACTCCGTTTATTTCGACTCATCGCTGCCGCACTCCTACCGCAAAGTGAGCCAGAAGCCCTGCGGGGCGATCGTCGTTACCGTTCCTTAAAAAACATTCTCACGGTTACTTATGTGAAGGAGCACGCGTAGTAATCCTCGAGCCGGTTGAACTGCTCGCACGGCCGGACTCAAGAGGAGTCGCTATGTCCGATCAACAGGCGGATGCCGCCGGGGAGCACAGCAGGGCTTTGCGAAGCGGAGGCGCCGGGCTGCCGCTGTGGACGCAAGTCATCGCGGCGTTTGCAGCCGTACTGTTGACCACCGGGGCAGTGATCGCGCTGGTTAAGCCGGGGATGCTGGTGAATCCGCACGAGCAGATCAACGAGGCAGTGCGTGTTTATGCGGGATACGTGGCGTCGCGCAATTTTGCGTTGGGGGGATTTCTGCTGGGCGCATTAATTTTGCGCGCCAAGAGTTTACTGAATCATGCGCTGCTATTGACGGCGTCCATTCAGTTAGTGGACGCGGTGATCGACTGTTTCGAAGCTCGCTGGGCGGTGGTCCCGGGTGTGACGATTCTCGCGGTTTTGTTCTTCGCCGCCGCGACAGGGATTTCGCGGCACCCCTTTTGGAGAGCTAAGGCGTGGAACCTGGCTATGCGGTGATCGTGACGCTGGTCATTTCCGAATCCACGAAAGTGAATTTGAGCGTGGGGCCCTCGCGAACATTCAGAACGAGCGGGGGACGGAAGCACGCGATACACACGCCGCCGCGGTCGCGCACGCTGGGGTACACGATTCCGGCGGAGCCGGCGGCGAGCAGGCGCGATCCTAAGGCCTGTGACGCTACGTAGCTCGCGGGATCGAGACACTCCGCAAACTCCGGCTGACGCCGCAGGTCGTGGAACTCGTGATGGAAGTCGGCGAGATAGTCGATGTACGGGGAAATTTCTTTTTCTTTCCAACCAATTTCTTTCAGTTCGGCGGAGCGGTGAAAGGCGATTTCTTTTTGCGAGGTTTTGCGTTCGAATCCGGCGTACCAAGCACCGCGCGCGGGGTCGTTGAAGCGACTGCCCAACGGGTTGGCGTGGGTGAAGGTGGCGTTGACGATGTGCGCGAGATGAAAACCGGAAACCAGCTCGATGGTGCTCATGCCCGGAAGGCGGCCGCTTTCACCGAGCAAGCGATCGTTGGTCGCGCCTTCCAGTTCGGTGAGGTCGGAGAGCAATTCGTCGTCGCCCTCGGCGAGGCGGTCGAGAATGGGCCGGCCGCGGTCACCATAACGGTAGGGAATCAGCCGGTGCGTTGCGTCGCGCACCAGCTTGGTTAGCTTCGGAATTTTCATCGGCCGCCGCGGCGGGCGTCGAGGAGTTGGCGGACACGCAATAACGCGGGAATGCCGCCCTGCTTCACGTAGTGCAGCGGAGCGGCCCCCGCGAACATGGGATTGGCGTTCGGCAACGTGATCCAGGCGTCCGCAAGTTTTTTGCTGTAGAGAATGTTGAGCGCTTTGTAGACGCCCACGAGTAGGGAGATGCGTGTTAACTGATCCTCGTCGAGAATTCTGGTGGGCCTGCGCTTCAGACCGTAGAAACTTCCGCTGGACAGGCCGCCGAGAAGAGCGCGAGTATCCGCATCGCGTAGATTCCAATGTTCCGCAATCTTAAGCACGCCGCGAATCGCGCCGATGCTTAACCGGCTCCGGTTGTCTTTACAAGATAGATCGACAGCGGTGTCCCAGGAAAAACCAGCCACGAAGGGCTGCATCAGGGCCATTGCGGGTTCCTCCATTTATGAGTAAATAATACTCCATAATTGGTGAACGCTGCAGAGTAAATTCGACGGGCTGGCCCAGAGGTACCGGCCGGCACGAACGTGGCGGTTTTGGCGGCGTCATTGCCCGAGTCGAATCGCTGAGTTACACTTTTGCGCTCATGTCAGAGACCTCTTCGCTTCTTGGCCGTACCATTTCGCATTACAGCGTGCTTGAAAAAATCGGCGGCGGAGGCATGGGTGTGGTCTACAAGGCCAAGGACTCGCGCCTGGGCCGCAGCGTGGCGCTAAAGTTTCTTCCCGACGACATTTCGCAGGACCCCCAGGCCATCGAACGCTTTCGACGCGAAGCGCGCTCGGCTTCTTCGCTCAATCATCCGAATATCTGCACGATTTATGATGTGGGCGAATTTGAAGGGCGGCCGTTCATCGCCATGGAGTTGCTGGAGGGCCAGACGCTGAAGCACCGGATTTCCAGTAAGCCGCTGGCGATTGTCGAGCTCCTGGAAATCGGCATTCAGACCGCCGACGGCCTCGAAGCCGCGCATGTGAAAGGCATCGTGCACCGGGACATCAAGCCGGCGAACATCTTTCTGGTGGACCGCGGGCAAGCGAAAATTCTGGATTTCGGGCTGGCGAAACTCTCGACGCTGCGCCACCCTGCCAAAGAATTTGTGAGCCAGACGTCCATGCCCACGCAAATGGAAGACGGCGCGTTCCTGACCAGCCCGGGCAGTTCGGTAGGCACGGTGGCGTACATGTCGCCGGAGCAAGCGCGAGGGGAAGAGCTGGATCCGCGATCGGACCTGTTCTCGCTGGGCGTAGTGCTTTATGAGATGTGCACCGGACAGGTTCCCTTTACCGGTTCTACCGTGGCGCTGATTTTCGACGGGATCCTGCATTCGGAAGCGACGCCGGTGACCCGGGTAAACTCGAAGCTGCCGGCCGCGCTGGAAAATATTTTTGCCAAGGCGCTGGAGAAGGACATCGAGCTGCGTTACCAGACGGCCGCGGAAATTCGCACGGACATGAAGCGGTTGAAGCGCGATCTGGATTCGAGCCGGCGGCCCACCGCAGAGAAGTCCGAAGTGTCGACGCCGCACGCGGCGCCGGCGGCTGCGGCAAAAAAATCCGTGGCGGTGCTGTATTTCGAGAACCAGAGCGGCGCCAAAGAAGACGAGTATTTGCGCGACGGGATCACCGAGGATGTGATCACGGAACTGTCGAAGATTCGCGGGCTGAATACCTTCTCGCGGCCCACCGTGTTGGCGTTTCGCGATAAGTCGGTGACCCCAGCGCAGATCGGCAAGCAACTGGGAGCGGCGTATGTTCTGACCGGCACGGTGCGGCGCGCCGGGACACGCTTGCGCATCAGCGCGCAACTGGTGGATACGCACACGGACTTTCCGCTGTGGTCGGAGCGCTTCGACCGCGAAATGAAGGATGTGTTCGAAGTGCAGGATGAGATGGCGCGCAAGATCGCCGAAGCCCTGCGCGTGACGCTTTCCCCACAGGAACTGGAAGCGCTGGCGGACAAGCCCACCGAGAATTTGCAGGCCTATGACCTGTATCTACGTGGGAAACGATACGCGCGACGACTGACGCGCCAAGATGTGGAGTTTGCGTTGCAAATGTTCGAGAACGCCGTGACGCTGGATCCCAGTTTCGCGCTGGCCTATGCCGCGTGCGCCAATGCTTGCGCGATGTACTACTCGTTCTTCAGTCGCGACCAGATTTGGGTGGAGCGCGCGCGGGAGGCTTCGGGGCGCGCGGTGGCGTTGCGTTGGGATCTGCCGGAAACGCACGTAAGCCAGGCGTGGGTGCTGTACGCCGCGGGTCTTTACGATGAAGCGGTGCGCATGGTTAAGAAAGCTATTGAGCGCAAACGGGATTGCGACGGCGCGTATTACTTATTGTGCCGGGCGCTGTTTGCGGCGGGACGCTACCAGGAAGTCGCGGACGTTTCCGAAGCGGCCATTGATGCGAGCGGCGAAGATTACAACGTGTATGTGCCGATCGTGAATAGCCTGGGCGGGATGGGAAAAGAAGCAGCGAAGCGGAAGATGGTGGAACGCAGAATCGCAGCGCTGCAGAGCCACTTGAAGCACGTGCCGGAGGATGCGCGAGCACGCATTGTTTTGGGCGCTGACTACGCCGAGGTGGGCAAAGAAAAAGAGGCCATGGCGGAGTTGAATCTGGCGGTGACGCTGCGCGCCAATGAAGCGTCGATTCTCTATAATGTCGCGTGCGTGTACAGCCTGCTCAAGAAAAAAACCGAAGCGCTCGACGCGCTGCGGCAGGCTTGGGAAGCAGGGTCGAAGGATGCGGTGTGGGCGCGCCGCGATCCGGACTTGCTGTTACTGCACGGCGACCCGGAATTCGAGCGGATGTATCCGGAGAAATCTGGCGCCACGCCGACGTCGGAATTTCACTAGTCCTGTCCCGTTTCAAATTCACCGAAAAGCGACTCGCTTGTGGTGAGTTCCGCGCAGGTTTTGTCGATCGCGGCGTAGACGTGGTGATTAAGTTCTTTGAAGGATTGGTAGGCCGCGTGGCTCTGCCAATAATCCAACGTGACGAACTTTCCGGGCTGCGCGGCGTCCTGCAGTAGGCGGGTCTCGATGAAATGGGAGTCGGTGCGAAAGAGCCGCGCCCATGCGCCTTGCGGGCCGTAGTCGGCGCGGAAGCGCTCTTGGCAACCTGACTTGACTTCGAACTCCCAGAGGGCTAAAAACATATAGGTCCCATCTTCTGCTCTCCGGCCTGAAGCACTCTGCAGCGAAATTCTCGACACCACGCAGGCCGGCCGAGTGTAGCAATCCGAGTGGATTCTAGCCATTTTGAGTTGCGCGCGAAAAGCGCCATGAGTGGGTTTTCGTAAGGCGTAGTCCGTCGAAACTGGCGGGCGGAGGCGTTTGTGGATCGTAAGTACAGCCATCGCGGGTATCGCGACGCGGAAAAAGACGAAAAAAAACAAAAGGGGCATCACGAGCGGAAACCGCCATCGGGTGGGCCGCGCGGTGCGGACCAGTTTGGGCCGCGCACGCCGCGCATGGTAGGAACGGTGACACGCGGACGTTGCGCGAACTGCGGCGCGGTCTTGACTCCGGGCTTTGACCCGAACGGGAAGTGCCCCAAGTGCCAGTTCGAATTGCACTCCTGCAAGCAATGCCGGTTTTTCGATTCGGGCGTGCAGTTCGAATGCACGCAGCCGATTCCGGAACGCATCACGCCCAAGGATGCCAAGAACAACTGCTCGTTTTATGAATTTCGCATGACCATTGAGAAGGACACGGCCCCGACC
>DATCOK010000633.1:0-3473 GCA_036564765.1 Candidatus Acidiferrum sp.
GATTTCTGGAGACTCAAAAATGCGCAGCATCTGGTAGTCGTGGAAATTGTTCTGCTCCACGCGGCCGTCTTTCAAGGTGATTTCGGTTTTCAGCGCGGCGGTCAGGCCGAAGATGATGCCGCCTTCCATCTGGGCTTTCACAGTATCGGGATTAATGACCGTGCCGCAGTCGAGGGCGCAGACCACGCGATGGACGCGGACCACGCCATTTTTTTCTACGGAAGCTTCGATGACCTGCGCCACGTAACTATCGAAGGAGAAATGCGCGGCGATGCCGCGGCCGACTCCGGGAGCAAGCTTGGAACCCCAATTGGCTTTTTGGGCGGCGAGATCGAGAACGGCGAGCATGCGCGGCTGGTTGACCAATAATGTGCGGCGCAACTCGTAGGGATCTGTTCCGCCGGCGTGGGCGACTTCATCGAAGAAAGCTTCGACGGAGAAACCGGTGTGGGAGTGTCCGACGGAGCGCCACCATTGCACAGGCACGCCGATTTTGGGGCTGTGCAGATCGACCTGGAGATTTTTGAAGCCGTAGATAATGTCGGCGGCGCCTTCGACGCTGGTGCTGTCCACGCCATTTTTGATGGTGTAGGGCTCGAAGGCGGTGCCGGCCGTGATGGATTGGCCGACGATGGTATGAGTCCAGGCGACGGGCTCGCCTTGGGCGTCGAGACCGGCGGCGAAACGATCATGCCACATGGGGCGATACCAGCCGCCCTTCAGGTCGTCTTCGCGAGTCCAGACAACCTTCACGGGTGCCTTTGCAACTTTGGCGACTTCGACTGCTTCCACCACGAAGTCGGATGCCGGATTGGCGCGACGGCCGAACCCACCGCCGAGCAGTGTGGTGTTGAGTTTTACTTTTTCGGGCGGCAGGCCGGCGGTTTTTGCGGCTGAGGCTCGATCCACGGTTTCGAATTGCGTGCCCGTCCAGATTTCACAGCTGTCAGCGCGGAGGTCGACCCCGCAATTGAGCGGCTCCATCATGGCGTGGGCGAGATAGGGGACGTCGTATTGGGCGGTGATGGTTTTGGCGGCGGATTGCAGCGCGGCGGAGGGATCGCCGGTTTTTTTGGCGATGGTTCCGGGCTTTTTGCTGGTCTCTGAGAAATCGCGCAGCATCTGTTCCGTAGAGATGGCGGCGTTGGGGCCGAGGTCCCACTCGATATTGAGTTTGTCGCGTCCGAGTTTTGCGGGCCAGAAGCCGTCGGCGATGACCGCTACGCCTGAGGGAATTTGCTCGACGGCTTTGACGCCGGCGATTTTCAGCGCTTCGGTGGCGTCAACTTTGGTGGCGTGGCCGCCGAATACAGGAGGACGTGCCACCACGGCGGTGAGCATGCTGGGGAGATGCACATCCAAACCGAACTGCGCGGTGCCATTGGTTTTCGAGGGCGTATCCAGACGGCGCGTGGGCTTGCCGATGACGGTGAATTCTTTCGCGGATTTGAGCGGGACGCTGGCGGGTGCGGGCAACTGCGCTGCGGCAGCGGCGAGCGAGCCGTAGGTGGCGCGTTGGCTGGACGCGTGGTGTAGGACCACGCCGTCTTTTACCGTGCAGGTTTCCGGGCCGACGTTCCACTGCGTGGCGGCGGCTTGCACCAGCATTACGCGCGCGACTGCGCCCATCTTGCGGTAGCGCTCCCACTCCGCGGGCGAGGTGGTGCTGCCGCCGGTCATCTGCATGCCGAAGACGGGATGGTTATAAATCTTGTCGACGGGCGCAGCTTCCACGCGAATCTTCGACCAGTCGGCCTGCAACTCCTCGTTGAGCAGCATGGGCAGGGAAGTGTAAACGCCCTGGCCCATCTCGGAATGCGCGGCGATGACGGTGACGGTTTCGTCAGTGCCGATGCGTACGAAGGGATTCACGGCGATGTCTTTTTCGGCCGCACCTACGGTCGCGCCGTCGAGCGCGAGATGCGGGCCGTACCAGGTGATGAGTAAACCACCGCCAACCGCCGCGCTGGTTTTGATGAAAGAACGCCTGCCAACTTGAATGCCGCTCATTTGGGCCCCGCTTCGCTGGAGAGTTCTGCGGCGCGATGGATGGCTTTGCGAATGCGCGGGTAGGTGCCACAGCGGCAGATGTTGCCGCCCATGGCTTCGTCGATCTGCTTGTCGGAGGGCTTGGAGGTTTCGGCGAGCAGCACAGCGGCGCTCATGATTTGCCCCGATTGGCAGTAACCGCACTGCGGGACGTCGAGTTCAATCCAGGCTTTCTGCAAGGGATGGGTCAGGTTTTCTGATAGGCCTTCGATGGTGGTCACTTTTTTCCCGGCTACGCGGGAGAGCGGCGCGACGCAGGAGCGGATGGCCTTGCCATCTAGATGAACGGTGCACGCGCCGCAGAGCGCCATACCGCATCCGAATTTCGTTCCGGTCATCTGCAGCGAATCGCGCAAGACCCACAGCAGGGGCGTGGAGGGATCGACATCTACCTGCACTGGTTTGCTATTCAGAAAAAAACTGGTCATAAGGCCGTCTCCTGATGACGATCGCTAACGGTGTTTAGTGACTAGAGGTCGGAGGGATTATAACGGAATTGCAAATTTTTCTTACATTTGTGATTGGCAGTTAAAAATGTTTGGGATGGCACAGAAAGTACAGGATTTTTCCGGCTCGAACACGCAAAGGGCCTGATGAACTTTCCTCCGGGCCCCCGCCATCATTGTTTGGAACCAAATGCTATTAGAAACCGCGAGCGAAGAAAATCATTCCCATTGGAGGAGAAAAAAATGCCGGACACGACCAGCAAGCACGAGGCGGTGAAGAGAATCGGGGAACTCATCAAAGATATACGCATGGCGATGATGACGACCGTGGATACAGACGGGTCACTGCATACTCGTCCGATGGCCGCGCAAGAAAAAGAGTTTGACGGGACGCTCTATTTTCTGACCGGGAAGAACTCGCACAAAGTGGAAGAGATTCAGCAGGATTCGCATGTGAATATTGCCTACGCCAATCCGGACAAGAACCAGTGGGTGTCGGTGGCGGGCACGGCCACGGCATCGCGGGACCAGGCGACGATCGGAGAGCTATGGTCGCCATTTCACAAAGCGTGGTTCCCGGAAGGGAAAGAAGATCCGAATATTTCCGTGGTGCGCGTGGACGTGGAGTCGGTGGAATATTGGGAAGCGGCGTCGAGCAAAATGGTGCAGGTGGCCGGGCTGATCAAGGCGCTGGTGACGGGCGAGTCGTACCGGCCGGGAGAAAATAAGATGGTGGATATGCATACGGGCAAGGTTGAGAATCTGAACAAGAAGGAGAAGGCTGCGCACGTCGCGAAGGGGTGAAGGCGTCGTATAGAAACGAGGGTTGTTTCACGACGAAGAGCTGAGTAGCGGCCGGCGGCTTGAGATGCGCCGGCCGTTTTTTATTTAGTGCGGACTTTTGTCAGAGCGGCTTTGATTCCTTGAGCTACGGATTCGGTTGAGCCGGTGGCCCAGAAGTGCATGAAGAAGAGCCGA
>DATCOK010000634.1:0-5185 GCA_036564765.1 Candidatus Acidiferrum sp.
CTTCCCGGCTTGGCTTTGTATTGTGTTTCCTGGTGAATCGCTTCTTCCGAATGCAGGATCTCGGCAGCAGCTTCGCGCGGCGCATTGCCAGCGAAGCACAGCGATCCCGCCGCACCAGCAGCCGCACCTAGTAGCAATTGCCTTCGTCCTAACACGGAGAAGCTCGAATTCACTTCCGGCATATCGTCCCCTTTCCATTAGAAAATGCTTTATTCGCGGGGGCACTCGGTTGCCCGCACACGACTCTTCGTGCTTGCCCGCCGTGGTGGCCAAAAATCTTGGCAATGAACATACACAAAATCAAAGGTCTCCGATACCGGACGACGGAAGACTGTCCATCCAGGGATCATTGGCTGGAAGGGTTCTCTAATTCTTTTCAGCACTTCGCTCAGAAGTCCTTCAATGGAGTGAATCAGAACTCGTCAGGATGCTGCGCGCTTAGCGGCTCCGGGCTTGGGTCGCAGCGCCGCTAGAAATTCTTCTACCGGCAAGGTATTGAGCACATCTTTCTTTTCGAGCCAGCCACGCCGCGCCGTTGCAACGCCATAGCGGATGAACGGCAGATGCAGGGCATTGTGCGAGTCGGTGGAGATGACCACCTTCACGCCGCGCTGCTTGCACATCCGCAAGTAAACGTCTTTCAGGTCCAGCCGGTCGGGATACGAATTGCACTCCATGGCTACGCCATGCCCGGCGCAGGCATCGAGAATTTTCTCCATGTCGTAATCGAGTTCGTCGCGGCGCAGAATCATACGGCCTGTCGGGTGGGCGATGATTTGGGTATAGGGATTTTCGATAGCGGCCAGCATGCGCTCGGTCATGGCCGAACGGCCCAGATTGAAAAAGGAGTGGATGGAGCAAACTACCACTTCGATCTGGGCGAGAAATTCGTCGGCGTAATCCAGTTTGCCGTCTTTCAAAATATCCACTTCCGAGCCCGCGAGAACGCGGATGCCCAACTTCTTTTTGTTCACTTCGCGCAAGGCCTGCAGATGCGCGACCAGCCTCTTCTCATCCAGGCCGTTGGTGATAGTCAGCGACTTGGAATGATCAGTGATGGCGATGTATTCGTGGCCCAGCTTGCGGGCCGCTTCGGCCATGGTCTCAATGGTATTTTTGCCGTCGCTGGCGGTGGAGTGCATCTGCAGATCGCCTTTGATGTCGGCACGCTCCACGAGCTGCGGCAGGCGATGTTCGGCGGCGGCTTCGATCTCGCCGCAGTTTTCGCGCAACTCTGGCGCGATGAAATCGAGTTTCAACTTCGCGTAAATCTCCTCTTCGGTCTTGCCCGCAACACGCCGCCCGCTTTTCAGCGTGGTCATGGCGTATTCGTTGAGGGTGTAGCCCATGTCGATAGCCCGGCCACGCAAGTTCACGTTGTGTTCTTTCGAGCCGGTAAAGTAGATCATCGCGGCGCCGTAGCTATCTTTTTCGATCAGGCGCACATCCACCTGCAGGCCGTTGTCCAGCGTGAAGCTCACTTTATTGCCACCCCTGGCGAGCACCTGATCGATGCGCGGATATTTCAGAATATGTTCGGAGATGACGTCGATCTTGTCCTGCGCGGTGTGGCCGTCGGCGAGGATCAGTAGAAAATCCAGATCGCCGATGGTCTCCTTGTGACGGCGCAGTGAGCCGGCCGAAGTGACGGAATCAACGCCGACTTTCAGCTTCTGGATGTGCGCGATGATTTCCGCTGCGAACGGCTCGATCGTGTCGGTGCGGAATCTTCCGGTAGCGCGCTTGTGAGTCTCCACCGCGCGCAGAATATTCTGTTCGGTCTTTTCGCCGAAACCCGGCAGTTCGCGCAGCTTGCCTTCTTTCGCAAGCCGCTCCACGTCGGCCACCGTGGCAGCCTGGAAGGTTGACCACAAAAAGGCTACTTTCTTTGGCCCGAGCGATTGCAGTTGGATGACGTCAAGCAGCGTGGAAGGAAACTTCTTGAGCAGCTTTGCGCGCAGCGAATAGTCGCCGGTTTTCAGAATTTCCAGAATGTGCTCGGCCATGCGGTCGCCGATGCCGGGCAGTTCTGTCAGTTTCGCCGGGTCTTGTGCGATCTGCTCGATAGACTCGTGCATTCCGCCGATGAGCTCGGCGGTTTTTTCGTAGCTCCGGTAGCGCCCGATGATCGCGCCATCGATCTGCAGCAACTCCGCGGTCTCGCGCAAAATGCGCGCCACTGTTTTGTTGTCCATGCCCATATTGTAAATCCATCGGTGCGCAGCAGCACACACACATAGCCCGGCCGCAGCGAAGTGCGGCAAATGCCGCTCCGGCGTTCTAGAGGGCCTTGATATTGAGCTTTTAGAGTTGAAGGATTAATTCGTTGGCTGACTATCCAGCAGCACGCGGGTTTCATACATGATACGAACCGCGGTGTCGCGTGCGGTTTTCAGACTGCCGTGGACGCGCGGTGATCAGGCGCCGGGTTTGGCTACGTTGGCGGCCTGTGGTCCCTTGGGCCCCTGAACAATTTCAAAATCCACGGAGTCGCCTTCCTGGAGGGTGCGGTAGCCCTCGCCGGAAATGGCAGAATAGTGCACAAACACATCCGGGCCATCATCTCTCCCGATAAAGCCGTAGCCTTTGGAATTGTTGAACCACTTGACCGTTCCTTGCACGAGCACGTCCTCCTCGCGAGATTCAAATGTTTCTTTTCTGAGACAAACGATTCGCTTGCGCGGGCGGGGCCGCAATAAGTTCCGCGGAGTCTATCAGAATCAAAGTGTGCGTCAAGGCCAAGCAGAGGTGTTTTCAGCCAATCAGCTAAACATTCACTGAAATTAACATTAATAGTTGTTAAGCAGGTGAGAGGAAGCGGAAGTAGTAAAGCAGGCCGCAAATGGTTTTTCCGTCGCGTATCACACGCTTCTGAATCATTTGTTCCAGTTTCCGCGGTTCGAATGCACGCGCCACAATTTGTTCGTCCTCTTCTGGGCTGGCCTGGCCCGGCGTCAAACCCTCCGCGAGCAAAATGAACATGCGTTCTTCGAGAAAGCCGGGGGAAGGAAAGAAATCGAGAAAAATCCTGAATTTCTTCGCGCGATAACCGGTCTCTTCGATTAGTTCCCTTGCCGCGCCCTTTCGCGGGCTTTCCCCTTCATCGATTCGCCCTGCGACCAATTCCCATAGATATTGACGCGCGGCGTGACGGTATTGGCGGATCAGCACGATGCGGCCATCGTCGAGAATCGGCATGACTACGACCGAGCCGGAATGCGTGATCATTTCGCGCTTCGTGCGAACGCCGCCCGGCTCGATCAATTCATCACGCCGGATGCCGAACACCGGACCGTCGTACACTATTTGGCTGCGCACAATCTTCGCTTTTCCCGTCTTACTTTTAGCCATCGTTTCTCCGTCTTGCTCATCATAACCGAGAGGGCTTTCCGGTGGTTTTCGAAGTCAGCCATCCTCCCACACCGGCCAGAATTGCGCCCATTTCGTTGCCCGCCTATACTTAGCGCAGCCTTGGCATGAACATCTCCACCATCATTGTCGACGACGAAAAGCCCGCGCGTGATGAACTCGCGTTTCTTCTGAAAGGCTTCCCAGAAATAAATCTAATTGGCCAGGGAAAGAATGGCGTCGAAGCGGTGGCGCTGATCAAAGAGCACCTCCCTGACTTGGTTTTTCTGGATGTGAAGATGCCGGGCCTGGACGGTTTCGGCGTTCTGAAAAAACTGGTGGAGCGCAAGACTAAAATGCCCCACGTAGTTTTCGCCACGGCCTTCGATCAGTATGCGGTACAAGCTTTCGACGTCAGCGCCGTCGATTACGTGCTAAAGCCATTCGATAAAGCGCGCTTGGCCAAAGCCATCGCCCGCGCGCGAAAAATGCTGGAAACGCAGACCTCCACAGCCGATCGGCTGGAGCGGCTGGTCAATCAACTCGGCGCGGTGAAGCAAAATTCCTCTTCACCCGCGAAACTGCTGGTGAAATCACAACAGCGGCTGTTGCTGGTGGATGCCGATGACTTTATTTTCGCCAGCATCCAGGACGGCTTGATCTCCGTGGTCGCCCGCGACGTGGAAGGCACATCGAATTACCGCACCCTCGAAGAATTGAATGGCTCGCTGGACTCCGATGCCTTCTGGCGGCCGCACCGCTCCTTCCTGGTCAACATTCAGCACATTAAAGAGGTCGTACCGTGGTTCAAGTCGAGCTACATGTTGAAAATGAACGACAAAAAGCAGTCGGAGGTCCCCGTTAGCCGGGCGCAGACAAAGCGCCTCCGCGAACTTTTCAAACTGTGAGCGCGATTTTCTTCTTTACGCCTCGCTCCGATCCGCCGCTAGAGCGACCGCGCTTTTTGATTCATCGGCAATGTCGGGATTTTGGCGACATTTCGTTCGGCCCTATCGAATCACTGAATGCTTGCGGCAATTCTCCTGTCCGCTTCGTCGTGTTAAACTCCGCGCGCTCCACAAACTTCTTTTCGCTGCATGTTTTCCAGTCTGGAGAAGCTATGCCTCATTTTCTCGCCACCATTCTAGCGTTGCTGCAAGCAGTCACTGCGTCAACCAGCACAGCTCCGGCAACCACCGCCCCGCCCGATGTACCGGAGCCCGGCTCAGTGGAAGCAATCGCCGCCGCTACCACGGAGACGCATTTTTTGTCGCCCTTGGTCTCTTACCTGCCGCAGTCGGCGAAAATTGTTTCGCCGCTGAAATATTTTGGGCGCATCCCCGGAGCTCCGGGCGAATTTGTGGACACGGAGAAGGCTCACGCCTACTGCCGCGCGCTGGCTGCTTCTTCTCCGCGGGTGCGCGTTCTGAGTATCGGGAGCAGCGAGGAAGGCCGCGAGATTTTGATGCTGGCAATCGCCGATGAAGCGGGGATCCGCGAACTCGACCGGCTGAAGGCCGCCACCGCTGCGTTAGCCGATCCGCGACGCACCGATCAAGCTGCTGCCGAGCATCTCATCGCCACGGCCCGGCCTATCTATTATTTCAATGCGGGGTTGCATTCCGACGAAACCGGATCTACGGAAGCCACGCTCGAGCTGGCTTACCGCCTGGCCGCTTCCGAAACGCCGATGATTCAGGGCATCCGCAGCAAGCTGGTGGTGCTCATCAATCCCGTTTCGAATCCCGACGGCCGCGACAAAGTGGTGCAGTGGTTTTACAAATATCTGAAGGGCAAGACCGACCGCGCCTCGCTTCCGCGGCAATCGCCCCCGTAC
>DATCOK010000635.1:0-4727 GCA_036564765.1 Candidatus Acidiferrum sp.
CCATCGGCCCAATCTCGCCCACCCGGTGACATGACTGGCACCGCTCCTGAAGTATCGGCAACACGTCCCGGTAAAACGTTGCCGGTGGAGTCGCCGCTTTCACCACTGACCGATTCGCCTGAATCTGCGGCAGTGACCCAAGCACAACCGCCCCGCCAGCAATGCCCACCGCCGTACAAAACAAAAATACACCCCTCAAAAGTTTTGCCCTCCAGTACTCCAAATTCCGCCATGATACGATTCGGCCAGTCACCGCCATCCCAACGCTCCAGGAATGAACCACCGCCATGGACAAAACCCGCATGGAGGCCTTCACCGACGGGGTGATCGCCATCATCATCACCATCATGGTCCTCGAGATGAAAGTTCCCGCGGGCTCCGACCTCAGCGCCCTCCGCAGCGTTCTTCCAGTCTTCCTCGCCTACGCCCTCAGCTTCGCCAATGTCGCAATTTTCTGGAATAACCACCACCACATGCTGCAAGCCACCGAGAAAATAAACGGCAAAGTGTTGTGGGCCAATACCAATCTGCTTTTCTGGATGTCCCTTTCGCCCTTCGCCATCCGCTGGATGGACGACACCCACTTCGCCTCCACCCCGACCGCGGCATACGGAGCTGTCCTCGTCATGATGGCCACCGCCTATATTTTCCTCGCCCGCACCATCATCGCCTACAACGGCCCCGAATCGAAGCTGGCCCGTGCCATCGGACGCGACAGCAAAAGCACCATCTCCCTCATGGGTTACCTCGCCGCCATCCCGCTGGCCTTCGTCCGCCCCTGGATCTCCATCGCCCTCTACGTCTTCCTCGCCATGATCTGGTTCATCCCCGACCGCCGCATCGAATCCTCCTTAAACGACCAACCTACCTCCAACTTGTGAAGAACCATGCACCAACTGGCTGTCGGCGCTAATTCTTCCGTCCGGCACGCTTTTTCACCACGCCAGCATCTTAATGAATGAACGAGATCCGAGTTTCCAAGGAGATCACCATGGCTGCCAAAGAAGGCAAGAAATGTGCACACCCGGTTTGTTCCTGCATGGTCACGGAAGGGAAGTACTGCAGCACGCAATGTGAAGCGATGGAAAAGACCCCGGACATCACCTGCGAGTGTGGCCACCCGGCCTGCAAAGGCAGGGTCTAGATCGAACGTCAGAATCAGATATTTCTCAGAGTCAGGCCAGGACTGGTCGATTTCGACTAGGCGATAGCCTGCCTCACGTTAAAGCGAAAGAAATTATTTCTTCGCACGCCGTGGCGCCAACCCGCCGCGGCGTTTCGTCTTTACCGCGGTCTTTTTTTCATTCGTCTTGAGCTTTTTTTCTTCCGCCTTAGCCAAGACCGTTTTTACCGTCCCCTTGCGAGGCGGCGACTGGGCATTCTTCTCCACGCGCAATTTCCACGCCGTGCGCAGCGCCCCAGCGACCACATCTTCATTCGCCACTTCCAGTCGGATGTGCGTAGCACCATTCCGTCCCCATCCGCCGGCAACCGGAATGAACACCTCCGGCAACTCCTCGACAAATGCCGCCTGCTGCTCCGGGGTAATCATGATGTTCCCGTATCCATGCTTCGCCGCCGCCAGCGTCGCAAAAATCCGTCCGTCCACGCGAAAATCCGGATTCCCCATGTGCGACGCCTCCTCCGCGCCTTCCAGGGAAAGAGCTATACGTCGAAAATCGTGGATATTCATCGAGGAGTCTTACGAGGAAAATTCCAATCGAAGGAACTAGCTTAGAGCGACTACTGCGAGGCCGAAAGCGCCGCGCCCATTTCCTTCAACTTGGCCCGCGCGCGCCGATCCTCTTCCGTCCCTGGGTACTTCTTCACCACTTCGCGCAGTTCGCGCACGCCGGTAGCTTTCTGCCCTAGCTCAATGTTCGCCAGAGCCTTCTTCAGCCGCGCCGGTCCAGTCTTAAAACTCCGCGGATAACCGGTCAGCACTTTGTCATACTCCGAAACCGCCAAATCATAATTTTTCTGCGAGTAGGCAATCTCCCCAAGATAAAACTGCGCGTTGGAAGCCAGATCCGTCGTCCCGTAATACCGCAGATAATCCTGAAACTCCGAGCGCGCCAGGTCATATTTCCCGCTGGTAATATCCCGCAGCCCGTTGGAATAAAGCGTATCCGCCGACGGCGCCGAGCCTCCCGGTGCCGGCCGCGAAACGCCCGGCCCGGTTGCGCCGGGGCTTACCGCCCCATTGCTGCTGTACGATCCGTTGCCCGCAGGAAACTCCGGCCCCGAAGAATTCGCCGCGCTGCCCCCGCTCGGAGGCGCCGCCGAAGTAGAAGGCGCCGCGCCGCCACCTCCGGAAATTTTCGCGTCCACGCTCTGCATGGTGTTCTGCAAATCCACTAGTTGCTGATTCAGTTTCCCCAGCCGCGACTTCACTTCCTCGATATTGTCCGAAAGCCCCTGCACCTGCGTCGCCATGGTGTCGAGCCGCGCGCCGGAATTGGCCTGCACATCCTGCACCGACTTCTGCAGCGAGCTCATCGTGGAGTTAAGCCGTCCGACGTTGTCGCTCGACTGTTCCACCAGCGTCTTCATCACCGTGTGGTCCTGGGTCATTTGCGACGTCAGATCTTTCTGCCCCTGCAACAGCGTGGAAACGTCCCGCTGCAGTTCGATCAGTTCGCGCGCCACGGCTTCGGCTGGGCGCGGCCCGACGGCGCTGCCGGCGATCACGCCGGCCAGGGCGGCGGCACTGAAGATGGCGACGTTGCGGAGTTGCATGGTGGAGCCTCCTCGGACTTTGCCACTAAATCGTTTCGTGCTTCGCGATGCTCTGTTGCTACCGGGCTGGTAGAAGAGTGCGCGTCAAAGTTTTACTGTAATAGGAGCGGCCAAGCCGAGCAAGTGGTTGCTCGCACCGAGTCTGCACAGCAACTCAGAATTCACAACCGCCGCTACTCTCGGCAACGCCGGAAAGGGTGTTGCCCCATCCCAGCTTTCTTAGGGTGGGGTTTCCTATCAGAGCCGAAACCGGTCGTCGCATATCGGGCTTGGGTATCGATATCGACCGGAGCGACAGACCATTGGCCAGACCAGCCGTCAGTTCGCCCGCACAAAATGCCCGCGCCGGTTCTGCTGATAACACGCTTCGCTGGCTTCCATGCAGAACGGCTTCTCTTTTCCGTAACTCACCGTCGTCAAGCGGTCCGCGGAAATTCCCAGCGACACCAGATAATTCTTCACCGCGGTAGCGCGGCGTTCGCCAAGAGCCAGGTTATATTCCGTCGATCCGCGTTCATCGCAATGTCCTTCGATGGTCGCCTTGATCTGCGGATAAGTCCGCAAAGCTTCCGCCGTCTCTCCCAAAGCGGTGCGCGCATCGGCGCGAATATCCGCCTTGTCCAGATCAAAATACGCGTCCTTGATCTTCTCGCGGAAAATCCGGTCCATGTCGCGATCCGCGTCGGTATTTTCCGCTACCGGTGCCGCGGCCATGGTGATGCGCACGCTGGCATCCGCCGTACCGCCGGGGCCAGTCGCCGTCAACGTATACGTCATGGAATCCGCCGGCGTGACTTTTGTCGAGCCTTCCGCCGCCACCGGGCCGACTTCCGGCGCAATTGCTACCTGCGTCGCATTCGTGGTGGACCACTTCAAAGTCGTAGCATCGCCTTTGTTGATGCTGGTGGGATCAGCCTGGAAAGTAATCGTGGGGCGCGGAGCGACTTCTTCCGTGCGCTCTGGAGCCGGGCGGCTAGTGAGCGGTTTTTTCCCGCAACCGAAATTGAAGATAGCGATCGACAACGCGGCCATCAAGCACGTTCTATAAAATCTCTGCGGAACCACATTCATTCGTCTTCCTCCTCGACGTTATTCCCAAGCCCGTCTGGGCAAGAATCGTACCACTTGCAAACCGAAAAAAATGAGCAACCCGTAAGAGTTATTGGCGATGTTCCAGTATTGCAACATTCCGCCGGCCGCGAAACGCTTTTTTGCCGGGTGCATCAGTAGAACTATTTCGGCGACCAGTTCGGCGATTCGTTGTGCCCGGTGGTCGTCAGTTGGTGCGGCTGCGAGCCGTCCGCCAGCATCGTCCAGATTTGCCGCGAGCCGCTGCGCGTCGATTCAAACACGATATGCCGTCCGTCCGGCGCCCAGCTCGGCCGCTCGTTGCGTCCGGAGTCGCGCGTGACCTCCACCAACTTCCGCGTGGCTGCTTCCATCACGTAGATGTCGTAGTTCCCGCTGGGCCGCCGCCAGCTGAATGCCAGCATCTGTCCATTCGGAGACCACGCCGGATCGATCACGTAGCCCATATCCGGCAAATCGAATTTGCTCACGTTGGTACCGTCAATACTCATCGAATACAGTTGCGGTACGCCGCCGCGATCGCTCACGAACACCACCGTCTGCCCCGTCTTGGGATTCCACGTCGCCGAAGTATTCGCCCCATTGGAATTGGTCAGCCGTTTGGGCCGCCCGCCGCTGGCATCCGCCACGTACAATTCCGGATTCCCGGCCATCGACGAAGAAAAAATGATTTGCGAACCATCCGGCGACCAGGAAGGCGAACTGTTCGTGCCCTTGTATTGCGGAAACGAAACCAGTTTGCCGGTATCCATCGAATACATGCACAGTTGCGCGCTGGTCACCCGAATCATCGGCTTGAAGCAGGTGAACGCGATGCGCGAAGCGTCCGGCGACCATCGCGGCGTCAGTGCGATCGAGTGCAGCGAAGTCAGCGGGTGTTGATTAGCCCCGTCGTAATC
>DATCOK010000636.1:0-9246 GCA_036564765.1 Candidatus Acidiferrum sp.
CGGCGGTGACGACCAAGTGGTAGGGATTAAAAGGGAGATTCACAAAGCGGAAGCTGCCGTCGGCTCCGGTGACTACGGAGCGTTTCAGCGCGGTTACCGGATTGGTGAGTTCCACGGTGGCGTTGGCCACCGCGGCGCCGGAGGGATCCTGAACGGTGCCTTCGAGCGAACCGGAGTTTCCGGATTGCGCGAGAGCGCAGACTGCACCAAGTAAGAAATAAAAAACCGAAGCTAACAATGTAGATGTCGATCTTCGCAAAAACATTTCCGTCTCCTGCGACCTTAGCCGGGTCGAAATGCACCGCTACCACCTAGGTCCGCCTGAAAAAATGGCGGTGCGCCGCTGCCTGTGGAGGCAGAGCAACGCGATGGGAATGTTCAACTTTTTTGGAGTTAGGCCGCTGGAGGAGCGCGCGACGGGGCGTCGTGCGAAAAAAGTTCTTTGTGAAATTTTAGTTCGATTTGGCGGAGGCGGCCGGAGGCAAGCAGCGGCGCATCCACGAGAAAGGTATTGAGGGCGGGAGCGAGACCGAGGTGCGCGGCATGACAAACGCGGCAAGCGGTTTCGTCGTGGTTCTTTTCGTGGCCGTGGACCACGACCTGGACCAAGAATAAAACGATGCAGCAGGCCAGCGCGAAAGCCAGAGTGCGGGCGAAATAATTCTTCGAGTTAGGAATGCGCCGCATTTTTGCGAAACTCACACTTTCAAGACGTCGCCTTCGCGGGCGACCATTTCGTACAGCACGGGATTGACGAAAAAGCCGAGCAGGAGCCGGGAGAGCAGCCCGGCGACTACGACGATGGCAAATGGTTTTTGTGTGTCGCTGCCCACGCCGGTGGACATGGCCGCGGGCAGCAGGCCGAGGCAGGGCACCAGCGCGGTCATCATGATCGGGCGCAAGCGCAGGAGCGCCGCGCCGCGAGTGGCTTCGCGCACGCTTTTGCCTTCGAGGCGTAGCTTGTTGATGTAGCTGACCAGGATCACGCCGGTCTGAACCGAGACGCCCAAGAGAGCCAGCAGTCCGAGAATGCTGGAGACGCTGAAGGGTGTGTGCGTAAGTTTTAAGGCGACCAGCGCGCCGACCGGTTGGGTGATTACCGCACCGAGGGCGATGGTGATAGGAAACTTAAAATTGCCATAGAGCGCGAAGAGAATCAGGAAGATCAGCAAAATCGCCAGCGGACCGATGATGGCCAACTGTGCTTTGGCTTCCAGCAGAGAAGTGTATTCGCCGCCCCAATCGAGAGTGTAATCGCGGGGGAGTTGGACGTTTTTGGCGACGGCGCGCTGGCCGCCCTTGACGATGCCCTCGAGGTCGCGGCCCTCGGCGGAAAACTGGATGCCGATATAGCGGGAATTGTTTTCACGATAGATGAAGGAAGCGCCGCTGCCTTCGCGGATGGAAGCCAGCTCGGAGAGCGGAATCTGCTGGCCGCCGGAGGAAGCTACCAGGAGTGCTCCGATATCGTGCGCGCTGGAACGGTATTGCGGCTGCATGCGCACGACCAGGTCGAAGAGTTTTTCTCCCTGAATGACTTGGGTGGCGGCCTGGCCGCCGACGGCCGCTTCCACGACGGCTTCCACATCCGAAACGTTGATGCCGTAGCGCGCGATTTTTTGCCGGTCGGCATCGATGATCAGACTGGGCTGGCCGAGTTCGCGAACCACGGTCAGTTCCGCGAAGCCGGGAGTTTTCGCCAGAACATTTTTAATTTCGACGGCTTTCTTTTCGAGCACATCGAGATCGGGCCCGAAGATTTTAACCGCCAGGGCGCTTTTGAGCCCGGTAAGCGCTTCGTCGACGGCGTCTTCAGCGGGCTGGGTGTAATTAAAAATGACTCCTGGATAAGCCTGCAGTTTTGATTCGAGGTCGTCAATCAGCGCTTGTTTGGAATGAATGGCACCGTTTTTCCACGCGGCGTCGTTGTACGGCTTCAAGCCCACGTAAAATTCGCAGTTAAAGAATCCGGTGGGATCAGTGCCGTCATCGTTGCGGCCGAGTTCCGAGCCGACGACGGTGACTTGCGGATATTGGGAAATGAGATCGCGAACTTTCGGGGCGAACTTGCTGGATTCCTCAAAAGAGATGGTATACGGCATGGTGGCGCGGACCCACAGCGCGCCTTCATCGAGATGCGGCAGGAACTCGCCGCCGATGAGCGGGATGAGCAGCAGGGATGCGGCGAAGATCAACATACCGGCGGCCAAAGTAATTTTGGAATGTTCGAGGCACCAGTCGAGCCAGCCGGCATAAACATCGCGAACCCAATCGAAGACGGGATTGCGTTTTTCCTGCACGCCTTTGGTGAACCAGTAGGAAACCAGCACAGGGACAAGCGTAAGAGTGAGGACCAGGGCACAGATGAGCGCGAAGGCCATGGTGTCGGCCATGGGGTGAAACAATTTTCCGGCAGGGCCGGTGAGCGCGTAGATGGGCAGGTAGCCGGCGATGATGACGGCAACTGAATAAAAGATGGGGCGATCGACGTCATGAGCGGCGGCGAGAATGACTTCGTGAAGTTTGTAGGATTGGCCGTGGCGAAGGCTGAGTTCACGGTAGATGTTCTCCACCATGACGATGGTGCCGTCGATGATGATGCCGAAATCGATGGCGCCGATGGAGAGCAAGTTGGCGGCTTCGCCGGTGGCGTGGAGAAAAATAAAAGCAAAAAGCAGCGCGAGAGGGACAGTCAGCGCAGTGATGACCGCGGCGCGAATGCTGACGAGGAAGAAGATGAGCACCACGAGAACCAACGCCATTCCGCGAAGCAGGTTGCCTTCGACGGTATCGGTGGTGACGCGCACCAGGTCGCTGCGGTCATAGAAGGGGCGGATTTTTACGTCGGGAGGCAAGACGCTGCGATTGAGTTCTTCGGTTTTTTTCTGGACGCCGCGCAAAACAGTTTGCGGCTGTTCGCCGCGGCGCATGAGAATGACGCCTTCCACGGCGTCATCATTTTTGGTGGTCTTGGTCTGGAAACCAAAAATGCCGAGGCGCGGGGCGTTGCCGATGACGACCTGGCTGACGTCTTTCACGCGGACAGGCGTGCCGTTATTGCTGCCGACCACCACCTCGCCGATATCGTCGGTGCTCTTGAGCAAGCCGATGCCGCGCACGTAGTAAAACTGCCCGCCTTGCGAATAGAAGCCGCCGCCGGTGTTGGAATTGTTGGCGGTGAGCGCGGCGACCACTTGAGCGACGGAGAGGTGGTAGCCGTAGAGACGCGCGGGGTCGAGCAAAACCTGATACTGCATGGTCGGTCCGCCAAGGCCGGAATCGTCAGCGACTCCCGGAACGCTGCGGTAGGCGCGCTCGATAATCCAGTCTTCGTAGGTTTTCAGTTCCTGGGGGGAGCGGTCGGGACTTTCGAGTACGTAGCGATAGACGAGCCCGCTGGGACTGAAGAGCGGGGCCATGCTGGGAGTGACGCCGGTCGGCAGAGTGGCATCGGCCAAGCGTTGAAAGACGAGGGTGCGCGCGAAATAGGGATCGACACTCTCATCAAACGTCAGGCGCACGTCGGACAAGCCGTAGAGCGAGATGGAGCGCATGACCTGCAGGTGCGGCGTGCCGTTCATGGCCAACTCGAGCGGCAAAGTAGTGAGGCGTTCCACTTCTTCGGCGGCGTGGCCGGGCCATTGCGTGGTCAGCTCGACCATCGGCGGCGACAAGTCCGGATAGGCATCCACGGGCATGCGCTGGAAGGAAACGGCGCCGGCAACGATGAGCAGCACGGTGACCATCAACACCAGGAAGCGCTGCTGCAGCGCGAATTGGACGATACGGTGGATCATGGATTCTTTTTTTGAGCCTCAGACCGCGTTACGCGCGGCGTACTTTTCCTTAAACGCTTAGTGTTGCAACGAATTTTTGAACTGCAGGAACAGGCTGCCGTCGCCGGCGACCCGCTCGCCTTCCTTTAATCCGCTTTCAATCAAGGTGCGGCCTTGCGTGCTGTCGCCGGCCTTGACCTGGCGGCGCGCGAACTGATTCGTGCCGGACTGTACATACACAAAGGGTTCGTTTTCTGTGTCGCGGAGGACCGCGGCGTCGGGCACAGTGAGAGCGTCTTTGACGGCGCCGGCTTGCACGGTGGCGCTGACGTACATGTCTTTCTTTAGCTTGGCGCCGGGATTATCGGTGACGATGCGTGCTTGCAGAGTGCGGGTGGTGGGATCGAGCGCTGCCGCGATGTAGGAAATTTTTCCGTGAAAGGGAGTGGGGTAGGCGTCGGTGGTGATCTCCACGGGATCGCCCACGTGCACGAAGCCAAGATCATTTTGATAAACGTTGACGAGCACCCAGACGTTGCTCATATCCGAGATGGTGAAGCACTGGGTGGTGCCGGCCTGCAAGAGTTGTCCCGGCCCGACCAGGCGCTCCACGATCATGCCGCTGGCGGGCGCGAGCACCGGAATTTCCGAAGTAGTTTTTCCAGGATTCTTGGCGATGGCATCGAGATCCTTAAGACCCAAGGCACGCAGCGCGTCCTGGGTCGATTGCAAATCTGCCTGCGCGGCGGCGTGGTCGGATTCCGCCTGCTGCAGATCCTTTTCGGCGATGGCGTGGTGGGCGTAGAGGTCGGTGGCGCGTTGAAAACTTTTTTCGGAAAGCTGCGCGGTGGAGACGGCTTTCATGTATGCGGAACGCGCCGCGGAATAATCGGGGCTGCGGACGGTTAACAGCGTCTGGCCTTGCCTGACGGTTTGTCCCGGCTCGGCGCGCAACTCCTGCACCGGTCCGCCCACGGCGCTAAACACCGGAGTGGTTTTGAAGGCGTTGTAGGCGACGGTGCCGGTGAGGTGCAAAACGCGCGGAAGGCGGGATTTTTCCACGGTGGTGACTTGCACGTGGGCCATCTGATCCTGCGGCACGGTGAAAAGATCGGCGGTATCGCCTTTGGATTCGCCGGAGGAATAGGAAGTCATCTGGGACTCGGCTTCGCCGGGGCCGGAACCACAGCCAGCGAACGTAAGAGCGCCGATCGCGGCGAGTAACATTGCGCGATAAAAGTCGCGTGGTCTTAGAGCTAAACGGGAAGTTTTCATGGCAGAGTCCTCGTTCCCACCGCTTCGCGCATTTGTTCGAGCGCGGTCATGTAGCCCGCCAAAGCCTGGCGATATGCGAGCTGACTGGTGCGAAACGTCCGTTCCGCATCCAGATAATCCAGCAGGCTGGCTACGCCGCGTTTGTAGGAGTATTCATCGATATCTTTAGACTGCTTGGCTTCATCCACATAACCGCCCTGGTAAAGCTGGATGATTTTCTCGTTCATGCGCAGGGATTCGTAGGCATTTTTCACGTCGGTAAAAACCTGTTGGGAGGTTTCCAGTTGCTGTTCCTGCGACTGCGTGATGGCGTAGCGGGTGCGGGCAATTTCGCCCTGATTGCGGTCGAAGATGGGTAAATCGATATTAAAAAAGAACGCGCCGCTGCTGATTCCGGCGGTGTGGGTGTAGGAAAAACTAGCGTTCAGGTCGCGTTTGCCGTTGGCTTGGGCGAGCGCCAACTGGCTGCGTGCCGCGACCACGCCGAGCTGCGCGGCCTGGAGATCCGGCCGGCTGCGCAATGCCAGAGCCTGCAAATCTTCGACGTTTCCTTTGATCGGTTGATAGTCGAGATCGCCATCGACATCGAAGGTGTCGGGCACCGATTCATAGCCAACTTGCTGGCGAAGCGCCACGAGTGCCTGAGATTTGGCCAATCGCGCCGTCTCCAGATCCGATTGGAATTGAAACATTTGCAGCTTGATCTTGAGCAGATCTCCCTCGCTCATGTCCCCGGACTTGTAACGCTGCTGGCTGATGTCCACGGTTTGCCGGAAGGAGTCCAGATTCTGCTGAGCAAAATCGAATGTTGATTTGGCCAGCAGCGCGGCCACGAATTGCTGCGACACATTGAAGACCAATTGCCGCTCGTCGTCGGCCACTTGCGAGCGGGTAACTGCGGTGGCGTCCTTGGCGGCCTGCAAGCGATGCTGGCGCTTTTTCCCGCGCTCGAACAGGTAGCCGATGCCGAAATCAAATTGCGCCTGGTTCTCGAGATAACTGGCGCTGAACTCCTCCGGATTGAATAGCGGGAAGAATTGCGAGTCCCAGGAAATGACCGGGTTGGGACGCAGATTCGCGGTAGTTTCCTGCGCTTGGTTCTGGAGAATCATGGTGCGTTGGGCCTGCAGCGCGTGATTGTGCTGGAGGGCGAGACGAATGGCTTCGTCGAGGGAGATCCGCAGGGCATTGAGCTGGGTGGTATCGGCGCGCGGCGGCGCGGTCACTGGTAGTTGCGGCGCGCTTTGTTGCGCTGCCAACATGGCCGGCAAAATTGCCAGCGTCGTGGCCAGGGCCATTCCTTTATTCATAGGGTGTACTCCTTACGAGTCCCGTTGCGAGGGACCAGTCGTTAAGGGTGGAACGGGTCGAGGGAAAAAACTGCGGGGATTACAGTTGGGGAGGCGCGCGCGGAGAGGTGGCGTGCGGAATGTCTGACGAGAAAAAAACGACGACAGCTACAAATTCGAGCCGGTCCACCGTAGTGCCCAAGGCCAAGCCCGGGGACTGCGGCACCACCACGGAGCCAATCGCGGAACAGGTAGGGCAAATGTGCGAACTGGATGGTCCGGAGCTAAGGTCTGCGCAATAGTGGAACTGCGCCCCCAGAAAGATAACCGCGAGGAGCAGAGCCAATATGCGAATGTGGCGGATACGGACGGACATGTGCCTAGTAAGACGGAGCTTAGGCCGGAATGGTTGCGAGGTCAAGGGATGAAACGCGCTCCTCGCCGCGTCTGATAACGCTGTCTTTACTACTTCCGAGCCGCCAAATAGCCCTTAATTTCTTTGAGTTCGGGGCGGTCGGCGGAAGGATCGGCGACTGCGGCTAACTTGGAATAGTAATTGTGGGCGGAATGCGTGTCGCCGGCAGCTTGGCTGGCTTTAGCGGCGCCCAGCAGAGCGTCGAAGCGGTTGGGCGCTTCCTGGAGGACCACGCGGTAGGCTTCCAAGGCTTCGCCGGGGCGCTTCGCTTCGAGCAGCATGTCGGCCAGCATTTCTCGCGCGGGCATGGTGGTGGACTCCACGCCCTTGGCGTCTTCGCGATCGGCGACGGCACGCATCCAGGTAATGGCTTTGGCGGAGTCGCCTTCGGCAAAGGCCAGCCAGGCTTCCGCTTCGCCGAGGTCGGTGGCTTTGTCTGGGGACACCGGGTCTCCGGCAGCTGTGCTTTCGCCGTCGCGATGCTCGACTGCCGCGGTCAGGCCCTTCACATCGGCGCGCGCACCTTCCACGTCACCGCTGCGGGCCGCGCCAATGGCGCGCACCCAATAGATCACGTCGTGAGATCGGCGCCGTTCGGGGACGGGCAAGTTCGCAGCTTCTTTCCAGCGGTGGAGTTCCAGCGCGTTGCGTGCGTCGACCTGCGCTTTGTGGTCGGCGCGCTCGCCTTCGCCGGAGCCGGGCACATGCATTTCTTCCTGCGACAGCGCGCGGGCTTTGGCCTCCTGCCCGGTTTGCAGGTAGGCGTAATCCAGAAAGTCCATCGCGTGGGTCTGGTAGTTGGACTCGGCTTCATGCATCTCCGAAGCATGGGCCGCGGAGGCGCTGGCGGCGATGTTGGAGGCGATCGATTCCTGCCACAATCCGAGACGGGTAAAAATGTGCGCGGGCATGTGCAACGCATGGGAGGAGTCGGGCGCAATTTTGGCGTAAGCGCGCGCGGCAGCGAGGCCTTGGCTCGCGAGTTCCGGGCGGTCGGTGGCGTGAATCAGGTAGTGGGCCACGCCGGGGTTATCGGGATGCGCGACGAAGAGCGGCTGGAGGATGGCGATGGCCTTCTTGCGGTTGGGCATGACGTCGACGTCGAGATCGGCGAGGGCCACCAGCGACAAGGCATAGAAGGCGCTAGCTTCCACGTCATTGGGTGCATCGGCATGGAGCTTTGCGAGCGCCTGGGAATAGGCGGTGGTGCGCTCGACGTGGGAGACCTTTTCGTCATCGCGATAGAAGGCGACGGCTGCGGCGATGTAATCGCGTTCTCGTGGCGTGGCGGTCGCGCCCATCTTTTCGGCAGCGGCAGCACTGGCTAAGCCTTCGTGCAAGGTGTGCGTGCCGGGGAAATCCCACAGCTGGTGATACAGGGCCATGGCCTTGCCCCACTGGGCCATCGCGCAGGCGGCATCGAGATCGGCCGCAGCGGCGAAGGCGCTCTCCGAGGACATGTATTGAAATGAATGGAGCAGCGCCACGCCCTTCAGTAGGGCTGGCTGGGCCTCCGCCTTACAACTGTTGGGAAAGTCGACGTGGCCCAACTGATCGCTTGGAGGCGGCGTCGCGCTGCGAGCGTAGAAAACTATCGGAGCAGCAATCATGCACAATAAAAATAAAAGCGCGCTTGTCCTCTTGAGTCGGTCCACGAAGAACCTCCGCTGTATCGATACAGCGGCCATCTTACCAAGCCGCCACCCAGATTATCGCTCGTTCCCCCGTCATTCGGGTTGCCGTAACCAAAAATGGACGATGACGGCGAGATGTTTCTGAATTTCAATACTGCTCAAGGCCGAACTGAATTTAATGAAAGACGCGGAAAACGGCGACTATCTGTTGGAGGCGTTAAGCAGAGTCTTGTAAGTTTTCGAGGAAGCGGCGGTGTTCGCTATGGCACGCGGGCGCTCCGCAGCTGGCCGTTGTTTTGGTCTCGCGAACATTTGGTTGCTCTGGCGACACTTTGTAGATGTAAACCAGCCACCCGATGGTCAACGCCAGCATCGCCACGCCCAGCCAGCCCAACACGATTCCTGCCAAAGCCATGCCGTCGCCATCCATGCTGTCGGGGTTACGACGGATTTCCCGGCGCGCCGCGTATCCAAAAAAGAGCGCCAAGATTGAGCCGATCCAATAGATCCAAAGTAAACCCAGCACCATGCTGGCGATGGCCATTCCGTTGGTGCTGCTTTGCCGGATGACAATTTGGGTGGGCTGGGCTTCCAGTCCCGCAGGGGGAGCAATTAGCCAATTCTGGCAATAACGGCATTTAATCGCCGCGTCCTGAATCTCTTGTCCGCAGTGGGTGCAAAATTTCACAAACTCACCTTAACGTTCATCGTTGAAAATTGCCATAAGGCGCGGACGCACCCTATTGGATGGAAGCACTATTCGCATCGGCCGGTCCAGCGGAGTTCCATCGAATGATTCCCGTTTGGTCGGTGTAAAAGTGACGAACGCCGTTAGTTCCCTCAGTGAGGGAATCCGC
>DATCOK010000637.1:0-6015 GCA_036564765.1 Candidatus Acidiferrum sp.
ATATTAGGGTCGGGAAACACTGTGACGAGTTGCGCTGCCGTTGGATCAATGCAACCCGCGGCGAGGATGTTTCCCACGAGGCAGCCCGCTTGACCCGCAACCGGAGAGTCGTTCAAGGGGATTTTGCTTGGCAACTCCGTAAAATTGCCCGCCTTCATCAGTGGCGTTGGAACCGTCGACTGCACGGTAGTGGCCTTCCGGCTGGTGAAAATCTGAAAGTCCCCAAAGAAAAAGGTCTTGTCCTTGATGATCGGACCGCCAATCGTAGCGCCGTACTGGTTTTGCGTGAAGTGCCCACGCGGCACTCCATTTAGATTATTGAAGTACGAGTTGGCGTCCAGCGAACTGTTGCGCAGAAATTCCCAGACGTCGCCATGAAATTGATTCGTTCCCGACTTGATGCTGGCATTGATGACCGCGCCTGCGGACGTCCCGAACTCCGCGGAAAACGTGCGCGTCTGGATACGAAATTCCTGCAAGGCGTCGGGCGGCGGCTGAATCACCTGCACGGAGCTTTCCTGCAGGTTCGTCGATCCGGAATTGTTGTCGATGCCATCGAGTGAGAAGTAGTTCTGGGTCTCCAGGTTGCCGTTGGAGCTGAAGCGGTCCGGAGCCTGGTTGTTGCCGTTTACCTGATTGCGCTGAATTCCCGCTTCCAGCAATGCCAGATCAGAATAGCGCCGGCCGTTAAGCGGCAGGTCGTTGATTTGCTGCGACTGCATCACGCCGCCGACATCCGCGCTCTCCGTCATGAGCAGCGGCGTGGCCGAGGTGACTACCACTACTTGCGAAGACTGCCCGACTTTCAGCGTGAAGTCCGCCGCGGGCCGCGATTGCACATCGATCTCCAGGTGCGTGCGGATCGCGGCTTCAAAATTGTTCGCTTCCGCTTTTACCGAATAGGTTCCTGGGGTGATGGCGCTGAATTGATATGCGCCATCGCTGTTGGTGGTCACCGTGCGAGACACACCGGTAGCCTCGTTGGTGAGCGTTACCGTAGCGCCGGCGATCGCTGCTCCGCTCGGATCATTCACGACTCCGACTACGGAACCGGTGTCAATTTGTGCGGAAGCAAAGCAGGGAAACAACAATACAACCACTGCGAACAGCAAAATTCCCGCGGCCAAACGGCTGCGAAGCAATAGAGTTTTCATTTTGTACAATCTCCCCCTCATCCGAA
Source organism: Candidatus Acidiferrum sp. (assembly GCA_036564765.1). Lineage (GTDB taxonomy): Bacteria > Acidobacteriota > Terriglobia > Acidiferrales > UBA7541 > Acidiferrum. The sequence continues at coordinate 1,181 of DATCOK010000637.1, forward strand.
CTGGGCGTTCGGGGCCCCTCGAAAGTGTGCAAACGTTACCATAACGACTTTTTGCTGTAAACATGAACGTGCGTTTTTTTTTATTTTACGTGCTGGCCGGGTTCCCTGACCGGCAACTTTCCGCGAACCGCTCGCCCGTGCCCCTGATTTCCCCCATTATCGATTCGCGTTTCCGGGTCGCTTCACGTTAACTTGGTGAGGCTCGTCAGCACCCGGGGCGATAACGCGCATGTTTGGCAATAGGATGAACCGTCGTCAATTCGTTTGGACCATCGGCGGCTCCGGCGGCTTCGCGCTCCTCGGCCAGAAACCGCCACGCCGCGATGTTTTCCGTGAAATTCCCCCGGCCTTCAGCGAAATTTCCTGGACCCACGACAACGCCATGTCCGCGCAAAAATATCTTCCCGAAACGCTGGGACCCGGCTGCGCTTTCCTCGATTACGACAACGACGGCTGGATGGACATCTATCTGGTGAACAGCGGTCCGTCGGAATTCTTTCAACCCAAGCAGCCCATTCGCAACGCCTTATTCAAAAATAATCGCGACGGCACGTTTACCGACGTCACCGGACGCGCCGGCGTGCCCGGCGGAACTTTCGGCATGGGCGTGGCCGTCGGAGATTTCAACAATGACGGTTACCCCGACATCTTCGTCACCGCTTGCGGCCGCTCGTTGCTGTACCGCAACAACGGCGACGGCACCTTCACTGACGTCACCGTCAAAGCCGGCGTCGAAATTAACGGTTGGACCACCAGCGCCGTTTGGTTCGACTACGACAACGATGGGCGACTCGATCTGTTCGTCTGCAGTTTTGTGCGTTACCAGCCGGAAGACCGGCAGTCCTGCGGCGACAACGGCGCGGGCCAGAAATATTACTGCATCCCGCGAGCGTTTCATCCCACCACGAGTTTTTTGTTTCACAATAACGGCGACGGCACCTTCACGGAAGTTGGAAAACGCACCGCGATCGGCAAAAGTTTCGGCAAAGCGCTCGGAGTGGTGGCCACCGACATCAACAATGATGGGCGAATGGATTTGTTTGTGTCGAACGATACGGTCCAGAACTTTCTTTTTGTGAACCGCGGTGAGAATCGTTGGGAGGATGTTTCCGTGGCCGCGGAAGTGGGCTTTAGCGAAAACGGGCAGGCCCGCTCCGGGATGGGCGTGGACGCCGCGGATGTCGGCAACCGCGATTGGCAGGATTTATTTGTGGCCAATATCGATCAGGAAAAATTTTCGCTGTACCGCAATCTGAAAAATGAAACCTTCGCCGACATCGCGCCGGCGCAATCGATCGCGCAGGCCACGCGGCTGCTGAGCGGCTGGGGCCTACGTTTTTTCGATTTCGACAACGACGGCGAACTGGATTTGATTCTGGCCAACAGCCATCCCGACGATATGGTCGCGCAGCGTTCGCAAACGGTGAGGTATCGCGAGCCGCTGCAGTTGTTCCAGCAAAAAGATGGCAAGTTTCGCAATGTGAGTGCGGAAGCTGGATCGGCCTTTGCGAAAGATCTTTCCGCGCGGGGGCTGGCCGTTGGAGACTTTAACAACGATGGGCGAGTTGATGTGCTGATCGGCGTCAACGGCGGCGCGCCAGTGCTGCTGCAAAACCAGGCTGGCGGCGCGAATCACTGGCTCGGCATCAAGCTACAAGGAGTGACTTCCAATCGCGATGCCGTCGGCGCGCGGCTGGTCTGGTCCGCGGGCGGAAAAAAGTTTTCGCGGCTGAAAAATGGCGGAGGCAGCTATCTTTCTTCCCACGATCCGCGCATGGTGCTGGGCCTCGGTTCCGCCACAAAAATCGACTGGCTGGAAATCCACTGGCCGGGGCCGTCGACGCTGGTCCAAAAGTTCACGGAACTGCCCATCGATCGTTACGTGACCATCATCGAAGGTCAAGCCGCGCCGAAATTTTGATTCGACGTTCCGCATTTTTCTCATTACTCCAGTCCAACGCCGCTTTCTTGCGCGAGGTCTTGGACGAAGCGCCGCTGCGATATGCAGCGCTACTTCTTCAGCAAGCTCATCACCGAGGCGGTCATGGCTTTTACGCCGGTGGGAATGGCGGCGGCCGGCTCGGGATAAAATTCGCTGGAGTGCAAACTGGGCAAGCGCGTGCCCTTGACTCGCGATTCCTCGAGGCGCTTTGGTTCCGTGGCGCCCAGCCAGAACATGCAATACGGTATTTTCGGATCCAGCAATCCAAACTCGCTGAAATCTTCCGAGGCCATCACCGGATCGGCGTCCAGGACATTTTCCTTTCCCAGCGCGCTTTGCAGCGCCGCGCCCACGCGCCGCGACAACTCTCCATCGTTGATAGTTGGCGGGGTGGACTGGATCACGCGCATCACCGGCAAATGGTCCGCAGGTATTCCGGCGGCGGCCGCGACATTTTCCGCGATGCGCTTGATGGCCGCCAAAATCTTTTCGCGCACTTCGGGTTTCATGGTGCGCACGGTCAATTGCAGCAGGGCCTCGTCGGGAATCACGTTGCGCTTGGTTCCCGCGTGGAAGGTTCCGACGGTCACCACCGCGGACTCCAGCGGATCGACTTCGCGGCTGACGATGGTCTGCAGCATGACCACAATTTCCGAGGCGATTACAATGGGATCCTTGGTCATGTGCGGAGCGGCTCCGTGGCCGCCGTATCCGCGAACGAGAATGTCCACGGAATCGGCGCTGGAGAGCATGGGCCCCGCTTTCCATGCGACTTTTCCGGCCGGCACCGTGGGCATGTCATGCAAGGCCAGCACAAAATCCGGCCGCGGAAAACGCGTGTATAGGCCATCGTTCAGCAGGGCTTTGGCGCCGCCAAAGCCTTCCTCTGCGGGCTGCCCGACCATCACGACGGTGCCGCTCCACTGGCTCTTCAACTGCACCAACATGCGGGCGGTGCCAATCCAGGCGGTCATGTGCAGATCGTGGCCGCAGGCGTGCATCACGCTGACTTCCGCGTCCTGTTGCTTGACTTTGACGTGACTGGCGTATGGCAAACCGGTTTTTTCTTCCACCGGCAGCGCATCCATGTCCGTGCGCACCATCACTGTGGGGCCCGGGCCGTTGCGCAGCACGCCGACCACGCCGTAACCGATGTTGTTGGGCGACTCGTACTTCCCGACGTGCTCGGTGACTTCAAATCCGAGCCGCCGAAGTTCTCCGGCGAGTAATGAGGAGGTCGCCTTTTCCTGCATGGACAGTTCCGGATGCTCATGCAGGCCTTTGTAAATGGTGGTGAGCGATCCAACTTCTTTGTCGACTCGTTCGTCCATTCCGGTCTGGGCTAGCGCGGCCGACGCCGCGCAGCTGAGCAGCAGTCCGCAAATTGCGAAGCGCGGCATCACGTTCCTCATAATCCGTCCTTTCTGACGATTGTTTGCAGGTGCGAGCAGCAACCGTAGAAGAAAAACTTCATGACAATGCCAGACCATACTACATGGCGTCCAGGGAGTGGATAGCTTCGCGGAGGTTCTCTCTCCGTGGGACAGGTGATGCGCCGTGTATGTTTGGGCGAGAGCGGCGAATTTCGAACGGAGGGTACTTTCCTTTTCATCCTGGATACCGGCGGGCGGCCATCCTCACGCCCCAGGCCGTAGGTGAACTAACCGTGATTACACTTCAGCGGTCAAATTACTGTGGCTGACGCAACGAACACGATTTTACGCAATTGGTACTGGCCGTCTGAACCCTTGCTAAAATTTTGTAAAATTTGGGCTTAGCCAGCCATCCAGAAAATGATTCCGCTTGACAACTTTTTTTGCTTGATGCCAAATAACGAGCAATGAGGGGTGTCGAGTGCGAGAATCGGACGTTGGTGTAGGCCTGCTTCGAAATTGCGTTTGACCGCAATTCAGGCCCGCCAAATCGTCTGATAGAGGGTCTATCGTCAGACCTGCATGGTGTTAGAGCCATCTCGCTGCCCCCTCGTGGATGCACGGCGCTGGGGGCGTACATGTTGACATCTCTAGGTTCCATCCGTTTTTTTCTTCTGGTAGTTCTCAGTTTTATTTTCATTCTGACATCACCGGCGCAATCGGATCGCGGGACGATTTCCGGGTCAATACTGGATTCCTCCGGCGGAGCCATTCAGGGCGCGAATATCGTTGCCACGGGTGTGAACACCGGAGTGGTGTATCGCACTACGTCCAACGTCAACGGGGCTTACCAGATCCCGAATATGCAGGTGGGCAGTTACGACATCAACGTTTCGGTAACGGGGTTCAAATCATCGGAGCAAAAAGGATTGGTGGTGCAGATCAACACCACCTCGTCGCTGGACATCACGCTGCAACCAGGTGACGTCAATGAGACGTTGACGGTCACGGCGGATGTGCCGACGCTGCAGACGGAGTCGGCAGACATCGGGACGGTGGTGGACCGCAAACAGATTATGGAACTGCCGCTGGCGCTCGGCGGACAAGGGGTACTGCGCGCACCGGAGGCCTTTGTCTTTTTGACGCCGGGCACGACTGGACCGGGAAGTAGCGATAGCAGCAGCGGAGTATTCTTGGCGAAGCTGGGAGGCGGACAGAACTTTGGCAACGAGGTGATCCTGGACGGGGCCAGCACGGCGCGCGCGGACAGCGGGTCGGCGTTCGATCAGACCGCCCCTTCCGTGGAAGCACTACAAGAATTCAAGGTGACGACCTCAACGGTGACCGCCGAATTTGGCCGTACCTCCGGAGGCGTGGAAAGTTTTGCTACGCGGTCTGGCACCAACTCCTATCATGGGACGGCGTACGACATTTTTCGCAATGAAGACCTAAATGCCAATTCCTGGTTCAACAATCTGCAGGGACAACCCCGAAACCTCGATCGCAAGAATGATTACGGC
>DATCOK010000638.1:0-1588 GCA_036564765.1 Candidatus Acidiferrum sp.
GCGGTATTCAGCGGCGCGGAACGCTCCGGCCCGCGTTCAATCTCGCGGTACACGAGAAACAAAAATAAAATGCCGAGCACCGTGTACACGCCCATGAATCCAATCAGTGTGAACCACGCGTTACCCGCGGAAACCACCGGCGACGCCCCATTTGCCGTGCGCAATAGGCCATACACCAGCCAGGGCTGCCGCCCCACTTCCGCAGTGATCCAGCCGGCCGTATTCGCGATGAACGGAAACGGCAGCGCGAGCAAGATGATCCAGAGCATTGCGCGGCTGCGATAAAGCGCGCGGCGCCACAACAGAATTGTCGCGATTGTGAAGATGCCGATGAAGATCGTGCCGAGCCCTACCATGATGTGGTAACTGAAATAGACCAGCTCGACGTTGTCGGGCCAGGTATCGCGCGGAAATTCATCGAGTCCTTTCACCTCGGCGGTCCAGGCACGATACGTAAGAAAACTCAGGCCGCTCGGAATGGTCAGTGGATTGTCGAGTCGCTGATTCGCCACGTCGGGCTGGCCCAGGATCGCCAGCGGCGCGCCGTTTCGCGTATGAAATAATCCTTCCATCGCAGCCAGCGTCACCGGTTGGTGGCGCGCGATCATCGCGCCTTGGCCGTCGCCCGTCGGCCAAAGCTGCAAAACAGACGCCACCACGCCCACCAGCACGCCTATGCGCACGAACGTCCGGCCGTATTCTTCGTGAGCGCCGGAGAGAAGATAAAAGGCGCCGATGGCGGCCATCGCGAAGCATCCCGTTTGCACGGCGCCCAGCATCGTGTGCGGATACTGCCAGAGCATCCATGGATTGAGCACTAGGCCCCAGAAACTTTGCAGGCCGAACATGCCGTTGGCTCCCAGCAAATAGGCCACCGGGTGCTGCATCCAGGCATCCGTCGCAACGATAAAATATCCGGAAAGCCACGAACCAGCAAAAACCATGAACGCCGCGGACCAATGAGCCAACCGCCCCAGGCGTTTTTCACCAAAAAGAAACAGCCCCAGAAAGCTGGACTCGAGGAAAAACGAAAATACGCCCTCCATCGCCAGGGTCTGTCCGATGACACCTCCCGCTGATCTCGAAAAACTCGACCAGTTGGTGCCGAACTGGAACTCCAGCGGAATTCCCGTGACCACGCCGATGGCGAAGTTGATGCCGAAAATCTTCGCCCAGAAGCGCGCGGCGCGATTGTAGTGATCGTCGCCCGTGCGCAACGCGAGCGTTTTCAGGATGAGGATCAGCAGCGCCAGGCCCATGGTCAGCTGCGGAAAAATGTAATGAAACGTCACCGTGAAAGCGAACTGCAAGCGGTCGACCGCGACGGCGGATTGCATGGCGGCTCCTGGCGAAACGCCGGATTGCAAGATCCCTAAGAAGCGCGCTTACGATTTCTCCGCGCTAGTCTCGACAGCCAGCCTACACCACCCGGGGGTTCGGATTTGGCAACCTATCGGCCTTAGGATCCAAGTCGACTGTCATCGCCTCGGAAACGCGCTTCCGCACCACGTGGGTTCGCAAAAACATATGGGTACCTGGCCCAGGGCGTGGGCTCCTCGAAGGACCTTCGACCGCCTCAATTTACCGT
>DATCOK010000639.1:0-4080 GCA_036564765.1 Candidatus Acidiferrum sp.
ACGCTCCCGTTACCCTTGACGCCGAAGACGGCGACGAGCGGCCGCTCGATGTTGCGGAAAAAAATCCCAACATCGAAGAACACCTGGTTCAGGAGGCTCAGCGCGACATGATTCGGCACGCCATCGACAAACTGCCGGAAAAGCAACGCGCCGCCGTTTTGCTGCACAAGTATCAAGACCTGGACTACGGCGAGATTTCAAAGATTTTGCAGTGCTCGGAAAGCGCGCTCAAATCGTTGCTCTTCCGCGCGTATGAATCGCTGCGAGTTGAACTGGCCCCACTCGTCGCGTTGCGGGCAAAAAGTTGAGGGCACGGAAGGGAAGGCTGTCATGAGTTGTGCTCGAATGGAAAACCGGATTCTCGGCTACATCGACGGGCGGTTGAAAGCAAGCGATCAGCGCGAGGTGGAAAAGCATCTCGCCGCTTGCCCCGCGTGTACCGTGCGTGTGAATGAATTTCGTATGGTCGGCAGTTTGTTGGATGAACTTCCGATGATCGAGCCGTCCGAGGCCTTCGATGTCCGCCTCCACGCTCGCATCGCCGCCGAACCTGTCAAACAGGATTGGTGGTCATGGCTGGGCGCGGCTCCGCGCGTTCTGGTCGCCGCCTCCATGTTGCTGCTGGCCTCCGTGTGGGTTGGTCATCATCCCGACGCCACCAACGTGGCCAACAACGCTCCGGAGGATACGCAACCACAGGTTGTTCAGGACCAGGATTTACCGGTCCTCGAAAACTACGACATCCTCGCGAACTTTGAGCCACTGACTGAGCTGTCTCAAGCCGACAGTTCCTCGGACGATTCTTCCGAACAGGATATGTAATCGATGACGCTGCGACGACAACTCGGAAACGCAGGCCTCGCGCTGCTTCTCAGCGCCGCTCTGGCGTACTCCTGTCTCGCGCAGCGCCAGGATCACAACAACCCGCCGCCTCGCCAGGAAGCGCCCCGCTCCGCTCCGCGGTCCACACCTGCGCCTCGCCAGCAAAGCGCCCCGCCGCGTCAGCAGAGCTCCCCACCTCGTCAGCAAAGCGCTCCGCCTCGCCAGCAAAGAAACGAACAGCGTCGCGAACAAATGCCGGCGTCTCGCAGTGATCGTCCGTACTCAGGAACTCCCGATCGCGCGGTTCGCAATCCTAACCGTCCGCAGACCACCATCGGTCCCTCCAGACCCGATCGCCCCTACTCCGATCGGCAAGCGATAAATCCGAATCGCCCAAGTGCTATTTACAACCGCGACTACGGACGCCAGACCGTCGATCCCAACCGTCCGCCCTCCAGCCAGTATTCCCGCGGCGCAGAAAATAACTACGGCTCCTATCGCAACAGCCAGCCTTACCGCTTTACTCCGGAAGAGCGCCAGCGCGTCATCCAGAACCAACAGCGCTTCCGCCAGCTATCTCCCGCGCAGCAGCAGGACATGCGTGAACGCAGCCGCGTCTGGCAGCAAATGACTTCCCAGCAGCGCGATCACATCCGCAACGAGGTGCTGCCCACGTGGCGCAACATGCCGCCACAACGCCAGCGCGCCATCGAGCAGCGTCTTGGCGTGTTGCAAAACATGCCGGAGTCCGCGCGCAACCAGCATCTGGCCGACCCCAATTTCACCCGCGGCATGAGCGAAGAAGACCGCGCCACTCTGCGCGACTTGAGCCACCTCCATGTCGGCGGTGCGCCCGATCCGCCCAACGAATAATCTTCCGCCTTTAAGTTTTCTCTTATTTCCGCACGCTCCTTAAAGCTCTCGTTCGTTTACACTGTTCTCGCCGTTCGTCCCGCGCCCATTCGCGCGCGGCGAACCGTAGAGGAACTCTTTGTCCACGCGCTTCCGCGCCCTGCAGCACCGCAATTTTCAACTCTTCATCGGCGGCCAGCTGATCTCCCTCATCGGCACTTGGATGCAGACCGCCGCGCAACTCTGGCTTGTCTATAAATTGACCGGCTCCGCCGCGCTCCTCGGCGTCTTCGGCTTCGCCAACCAGGTGCCTATCCTCTTCCTCGCCTCCATCGGTGGTTACGTCGGCGACCGCTACCACCGCCACTACGGTGTCATCGCCACGCAATTCGCCTCCATGATTCTCGCCTTCATCCTTGCGGCGCTCACCTTCGCCCAAGCCATCACCGTCTGGGAACTCATCCTCATCGCCTTCCTTGTCGGCATCGTCAACGCCTTCGACGTCCCCATCCGTCAATCCTTCCTCGTCCAGATGGTCGTCAAAGAAGACCTGCCCAATGCCATCGCCCTCAACTCTTCCATCTTCAATGGCGCGCGCGTGGTGGGCCCCGCCATCGCCGGCTTTGCCCTCGCCTGGAAAGGCCCGGCTTGGTGCTTTCTCATCAACGGCTTCAGTTTCCTCGCCGTCCTCGCCGCGCTGCTCGCCATGCGCATCCCCAAAATTCCCGTGAAGCGGCCCGCAGGCTCCCCATTCCACAACCTTATGCAAGGATTTGCGTTCGCCATGCGCGATCTACCCATGCGCTCCACCCTCTTGTTAATCAGCCTTCTAAGTCTCCTCGGCCTGCAGTACTCCGTCTTCCTGCCCATCTTCGCCACCGACATTCTTCATCGCGGCGCCAAGGGCTACGGTTTCCTGATGAGTGCCGCCGGAGTCGGCGCCGTCATCGGCGCTCTCTATTTCGCCGGACGCACGCACTACCAGGGTCTGGCTCGCTGGATTGCCGGCACTTCCTTGCTCTGCGGAGTCGGCCTGATGGTCTTCTCCGAATCCCGCACCTTCTGGCTCTCCGCGGGCGTGTTGCTCGTCGTGGGCTTCGCCGCCACCGTCCAAATGGCCGCCACCAACACCATCGTCCAAAGCCGCGTCCCCGACGAACTCCGCGGCCGCATCATGGCGGTCTACGCCACCATGTTCATGGGCGTGCAGCCTATCGGTTCTTTACTAGCGGGCTATGTTGCCAGACGGTTCGGCGCCCCGCTCACCCTGGCGGTCTTCGGCTTCCTCGTCGTCATCGGCAGCCTCGTCTTCCTCGTCCGCATCGTACTGCGCCTGCCGACCCGGAGCACCGCTCCAGTCGCCCCCGCAACCATCCCCTCCGAGTAATTCCGCCCCAATCTGGAAACGCCCTGCTTCCAGGCGCGGTTGGTGCAGCAAAAATCCCACTCTTCCTCGACCAATTCGCGTATACTTGCCTCAACAAGTCCTCTCCGATCCCATTTAAGTAGCGCGGAATTTTTCTAGTGCGTGGCCCTTCGTGTCCTCGCGAACGGCCAGAAAAATGCTCCTCTATAGGCGTAGCGATTACAGTCGTAGCATCACGACAATTCATCTCTTGGGGAAACCGCACTTATGAAGTTTTGTATCGCAGCAATTCTGGGATTAACTCTGGCGGCGGCCACCTTTGCCGACACCGTACCTTCTCGTTCAATTCGGGCCACTAAACCATGCGACCGTAGTTCGGACTCTGTAGCTTCTCTGGGCTGTTCCGGTCTCGGCGTTTCGCGCAATTTTGCCGGCCGCCTCACCGATTCCGTCCTTGGCCATTTCAGTCCAGCTTCTTCATTCTATTCCACTAATTCGCGGCAACGGCGCATCGTGCTGGCCACTACTGCCGCTACTGCTGTCGCGGAAACGAACGGCCGCTCCCTCTTCCAGGAGTCGGTCACCGGTGAAACTGCCGCTGCTGCCGAACCCGCCACTGGCCTTCTGGTCGGTCTCGGTCTGGCCGTCGCTGGCCTGATGCGCCGTCGCAACAGGAAGCCGTTGGACAACATTACCTGGCACAGCCTCGGCTAATTTCGACCTTCAAATCACGCCAATTTTTGGATTGCCTTGCTGACTTAGGGAATTCTTTTGCCCATTCGGCGAAGCGAATTTCACTGCTCGCCCTATCTTGGCCGTTGCTGCCCGTCAGCTGACGTGACCATCCGCGGGGAGCGCCCATCTTCAAGTGGGATTGATGCGATATACCCACTTCGAGGGGCTTATCGCCCCGATCTCCGGCGAGTTTCTCCCGACCTCCGCCAGCACCGCGTCCACCTTCACCCGGTTCGGCGATAGCGAGCACACCGGATCCGTAGCCGCCGCGTCATTCACCAGCAGCATGGCCTGGCAGCGGCACC
>DATCOK010000640.1:0-4855 GCA_036564765.1 Candidatus Acidiferrum sp.
AAGCCGGATGGGGCAAACAAAGGCCAGGGAACGGCTTTGGCATGGGTGTAGCCATGCACCGCAGTTTTCTGACGTACGTGGCTACCGTGGTGCAAGTGCAAATGAACGACGCGGGGCATGTACAGATCAAGCGGGTGGACACCGCGCTGGACGCCGGAACGGTGGTGAATCCGGAGATGGCGCGGCAGCAGTTTGAAGGCGCGGCGGTGATGGGCACGAGCCTGGCGTTTTACGGAGAGATCACCGCAAAAAACGGGGCGATCGAGCAATCGAACTTCAACGATTACCAGGTGGCACGCATGAAAGATGCGCCGCTGGAAACGCACATCCACATCGTGCCGAGCGAGGCGCCGCCGGCGGGAATCGGCGAGCCGGGATTGCCGCCGTTTGCGCCGGCGCTATGCAACGCGATTTTTGCGGCGACGGGAAAGCGTGTGCGCGAATTGCCTCTGAGCCGGGCGGGATTGGCCTAAGTATTTTTCGGTCGATACGAAAACAGACTGTAATTAAAACTTCTTCCTGTCGGGCAACGCTGAACTGAATTATTCCACGTAAAACATCAAGAGCACGCCCAGCACAATCATGAGGGAAGGCCAGAGCTTGGCGAAAATGCCCTGCCAGCCGGTTTGCAGTTCGGACAAACCTTTCGTCAAGCCGATGCCTAATCCAGCGGCCATGTAACTGTGATGCTGGTTCTGGATGCGGGCCATGCGCTCCATGTGATCGGAGCCATGCATGCCGGCGCGGTGATCATGGAAAATTAAGATGATCGAGCCGGCGATGGCGAGAACAGGAAACGCCCAGGCGGCCCACGCCGCTTTCAAGCTGCCGCGCGCGCGCAAGAATTCGATCACGCCCAGGCCCAGCAGAATGACCGCGAAGGATTTGTGCTGGCGCACTTCGGGATGATGGCTTAGACCGTAGGCCCAGGATTGCACGCCGAAGGGCCGAAGTTCGGTGTCGCTGAAAATCAACACAAACATTCCGGCGAGTAAAAAACAGAGCGGCCAGGCGTAGCGGACAGCGGGCCAGTGTTGGCTCAAATTACCCTCGGCCAGAATAAAGATTCCGGCCAGCACGACAAACAATCCCGCCAGATGATGATTGAATTCGCTCTCGCGCTTGTCGGCAGAAAGTTGTTCGGGGCTCCTGTGGATCACCTCCAAAGGATTGGACGGAGTGTCATCCATGACCATACCTTCGTGGCCTTCGTGTATGGAGTGGTCCTGGGCAAAGATCGGCGGAGAGGATAGGCAGAGCATCGCAGCGAGCAAAAGCACGAGAGGAGAGAAAGATAATTTGGCTGAGATTTTCTTCACGGGACGCATTCGTGTTGCAACAAGCATGGTAACTTTTTGCCTCGTTCAACGCACCCGGCAGCTGGCTCCAGAACGGCGCCGCCGCGGATCCGGCGGTAATCTCGCGTGGAACCGGTCGAGTCCAGTCATTGACGGTGCGCGACGGCGACTATAGGATGACATTATTTCGCAGGAGGTTAGAAGTGGCCAAGAAAACCAAGCTGACTCGAGCGGCGGTAAAAATTGGAACGGCCATGGGCAAGGCCGACCGCGCGGCGCACCAAATCGCCAGGGCTGGAGTTGCGGCGAAGGATGAACTGGCCGACATCGCCGAGCAGATCGACGCGCTGAAGCGACAGCTGCTGAAAACGAAGAAGCGTTTGCAGCGCGCGCTGAAATAATTGTTTGCGATTCTTCGCGTCCGAACTCTCACTACGGCGGAAGTGTCGAGAAATCCCAGACGGGCGTGGCCTCACGATACCCGTGTTTCAAGCAACCGCGACTACTCACAACGCAGGGCGGTCATGGGATCGACCGCTATGGCGCGGCGCGTGGGAACGTAGCAGGCGGCCAAGGCCACCAAGCCGAGAATGAGAGCGACGGCGATAAAGGTCGCCGGGTCGGTCGCGCTCACGCCGTAGAGCAAACGCGACATCAGCCTGGCAAGCGTCAACGACGCGGTCAAGCCGATGGCGATGCCCAACATGGTCAGCTTGACTCCCTGAGAAAGAATCAACTGCAGGATGTCGCGGCGTCGCGCGCCCAAAGCGATGCGCACGCCGATTTCGTGGGTGCGCTGTCCGACCAGATAGGAAATGACGCCGTAGATTCCCACACCGGCGAGCACCAGCGCGAGCGCCGCGAAAATACCAAACAAAATCATGGCAAAGCGACGCGCAGAGAGCGAGCTGGAAATAATTTCTTCCATGGTCTGCGCGCCGTAAACCACCTGTTCCGAGCTGATCTGCTTGTTGGCGGCGCGCAGGGCGCTGAAAAGCGCGGGATTCGAGCCGTCGGAGCGCACCACGAAGTTCGTGCCGCTGGGAGCGAGTTTCATGGCGGCGTCCGGCAGCTGGAGAAACGGAAAGTAGGCTTGCGCGCGTAGTTGCTGGGCGTCATCCGCGTCGAGGCCCCACTGTTTGACATGGCCGACGATGCCGACGATTTCTGCCGGGCGTTCGGAGTGCTGCAGATGAAGATAGTGGCCGAGCGGGTCTTTTTCACCGAAATATTTTTTGGCGAACACATCGTCCACCACCGCGACGCCACGCGAATTTTCATTGTCGGCGGCGGTGAAGAAGCGGCCGCGGATAAGGGGCATACGCATGACGTCGAGATACGCGGGATCGACGACGTAGCTGATGGTCCAGTTCATCTCATTTTCGTTGGCGGGCTTGGGTTGATCGTCGAGCCAGAAGAGCTGTTCGTCGTCGTTAGAGAGCGGGACCGCGCCCCAGGAAGCTGAGAGCGCTTGCACGCCGGGAGCGTTGCTCAATTTTTGTTCGGCGTTACGAAATGCCGCGCGAATGGCCGCCGGGCCGGCGTAGTTCATGGAAGGCGGCATGGCCAAGCTGAAGGTCATCACGTCGTGAGGATCGAAACCGGGATTGGTTTGCCACAGGCCGGCCAAGGTGCGCGCGGTCAGACCGGCGCCAATCAGCAGCATCAGCGCCATGGCCATTTCCAGCACTACGAAGACGTCTTGCGCGCGGTGCCGCGTGCCGCTCTGTCCACGGCCGCCTTCTTTGAGGGCGCCGGCCAGGAAAAGGCCGGAGGACTTCATGGCGGGAAATACGCCGACGAAAATTCCGACGACGAGGGAAATGGCGGCGGTAAAAATCAAAACGTGGGAGTTGAGCCCGGCGTCCGCGGAGCGCGGAATCGCGACGGGCAACATGCCGAGAGCGGCGTTGACGGTCCAGTGAGCGGCGAGCCAGCCGAGCAGGCCGCCGAGCAAGGCGAGCAGAGTGCTCTCGGTGAGAAGCTGGCGCACCAGGCGGCTGCGGCCCGCTCCCAGGGCAGCGCGCACGGCAAATTCGCGGGCGCGGCTGGTCGAGCGAGCGAGGGTGAGACTCGCGACGTTGAAGGTAGCGATGAGCAGCACGAATCCCACGGCGCCGAAGAGCACCAGCAGTATCGGTTGGACTTCGCCGAAGAGAGCGCGGCGAAGCGGCGTGAGATTTGCGCCGATGCCCTTGTCTTCGTCGGGATAAGTTGCGGCGAGATTTCCGGTGACGCGCTGCATGTCGGCGCGGGCTTGTTCGATGCTCACACCCGATTTCAGGCGCGCGATACCGTGAATCCCAAGGCCAGCGCCGCGCTTGGGCAGCAACGGATTGGTCCACTGACCGATGGGCACGTAGACGTCGGTCGGAGCGGTGTTGCGGTAGATATCGAAGCCGTTAGGGATCACGCCGACAATGGTGTAGCTTTTGCCGTCGAGGGTGAGATTTTTCCCGACTACTGCGGTTGAGGCGCTGAATTTTCTTTTCCAGAAACTAGCGCTGATGAGCGCGATGGGCGACGAGCCGAGGCGGTCCTCGCCTGCAGCAAAATCACGGCCTAGCAGAGGTCCAGCGCCTAGGATGGAAAAATACTTGGCCGAGATGAAACGGGCAGAAACCTGTTCAGCGTCGCCGAGTCCGGTCAAGCTGAAGCCGTAGCCCCTGGCGATGGCCATCGCGGAAAAAGCGCTGTTGTCTTTTTCCCAGTCCATGAAATTCGGATAGGAGATGGAGCCGTTCGCGAAGTTGGGCTTGCTTTCGCCGAGGGTGACGAGTTGTTCGGCGTGGGGAAACGGCAGCGGATTGAGCAAGACGCTGTGGACTACGGAAAAGAAGGCGGTGTTGCAGCCTATGCCGAGAGCCATGGTGAGGACGGCGATGAGGGTGTAGCCAGGATTTTTGCGCAGCATGCGCAAGGCGTAACGCAGGTCGCCGGCCAGAGCATCGAGCCAGACGAGGGTGTCGAAGGCGCGGGCGTCTTCCTTGAGGAGCGTGGAATTGCCAAAGCACCGTTGGGCGTCGTAGCGGGCCTCGTCCGGGGTCATGCCGGTCGCGAGATTGTCGGCGGTACGCATCGCGAGGTGCACACGCAATTCTTCATCGAGCTCGTCGCTCAGTTTTCCTTGTTGTACTGTGCGGTGTAAACACTGCCACCAGGACATGAGGCACCTCTCTTTCGCGAATCCGTGAAGAGCTCAGGCAAACTGCAAAACGTGGGCTACCGCGTGCGTAAGCCGGGCCCAATTCTTTTCTTCGGCGGCCAACTGCTTGCGGCCGGCGGCGGTCAGGCGGTAGTAGCGAGCGCGGCGATTGTTTTCTGAGGCGCCCCATTCCGCGGAGATCCAGCCATCCTGGGCCATGCGATGAAGGGCGGGATAGAGCGAACCCTCTTCGACGCGCAAAACATCGTCGGAAAGCATCTGGAGATGCAAAGTGATGCCGTAGCCGTGCATGGGGCCACGGGCCAGAGTTTTGAGGACGAGGAGATCGAGGGTACCCTGCAGGACGTCGGTTTTAGGCATGACCGCGGTGCTCCTATAGACAGCTATAGGT
>DATCOK010000641.1:0-1985 GCA_036564765.1 Candidatus Acidiferrum sp.
ATGTTGAACAAGGCCCTCGAACAGCAGAAGCTGGAAGTGAACGAAATGGCCGGGAAAATGGTGGAATACAACATCCTGAAGCGGGAAGCGGAGGCGAATAAGGTGTTGTACGACGGCATGCTCACGAAGTTGCGTGAAGCCGGAGTATCCGCCGGGCTAAAGTCGTCCAACATTCGCATTGTGGATCCGGCCATGATCCCGTCCGGGCCGTCGCGGCCGGCCAAGGGGCGCAATATTGCGTTGTCGCTCATCGTGGGCTTGCTCGGCGGAATTGGCCTGGCGCTGGTGCGCGAATATCTGGACAACACGGTGAAGAGCCCGGACGATATTGAAACCTTGTCGCGCCTTCCTTCTCTGGCGGTGGTGCCGCAGTTCACCAATTCGAATGGCAATGGGACACGCGGAAAAAAACAAAAGCTCCTGCCGGGATTTTCTTCCAACGGTCACGAACGAAAGATGGAATTGGTGGCGCAACATCTCCCCAAGTCGCAAATGTCCGAGGCCTTCCGCGCTTTGCGCACTTCGCTGTTGCTTTCGCGCGCCGATCATCCGCCGCAAGTCATATTGGTAACCAGCGCGCTGCCTCGTGAAGGCAAGACCACCGCGGCGGCCAATCTGGCAGTGACCTTGGCGCAGTTGGGCGACCGCACGGTGATCGTGGACGCGGACTTGCGCAAGCCGGGCGTCGGACGGCTGCTGGACATGACCGGCAGCGGCTACGCCGGTCTGAGTTCTTATCTGGCGGGCGCCTCCAGCCTCGATCTGGTGACCGTGCCGCATCCGACGATTCCCAATCTGGCGGCCATCCCCACCGGGCCGTTGCCGCCCAATCCGGCGGACTTGTTGTCGTCCCATAAACTTTCCGAGGCGATCGCGGAGTTGCGCACGAAATTTAAGTTCGTGGTCATCGATTCGCCGCCCGTCATGGCCGCGACCGACGCGGTGATTTTGTCAGTGCAGACCGACGGCGTTTTGCTGGTGGTCCGCAGCGGCGAGACGCCCAAGGAAGCGTTTACCAGGATGCGCGACCTGTTGGTCAGCGTGAAGTGCAACATTCTGGGCGTAGTGCTCAACGCCGTAGATGCCAGCGCGCCTGACTATTACTATTCTTACCGCTACTATCCATACTCCTACGGCTACGGGCCACAGCAGGATCTTATGGATCATCACGACGAAAATGGCCAGGACCGTGACGCGGTACACGAAGGCGTGTCGCGCGACCGCGACGAAGATTCGGAATCATTGTGATTCGTTTTTTGTGATTCGCAATAAGGAGACGCTTTGCGCTATCTAATCACCGGCGGTGCGGGTTTCATCGGTTCACATCTTGCGGAACGCCTGATCGATCGCGGCGACCACGTAGTGCTCCTGGATAATTTGTCCACCGGCAGCATGGAAAATATCCGCCATCTCAAATCTTCCTCGCGCATGGAGTATCACCTCGACGGCATCGAAAATCGCCAACTGGTGGCGGAACTGGTCGACGACGCCGACGTCATCGTCCATTTGGCCGCGGCCGTGGGCGTGAAATTGATCGTCGAGAGCCCCGTACGCACCATTGAGACCAACGTAAACGGTACGCAGATGATTCTGGAAGCCGCCTGCCGCAAGCGCAAGCTGGTGCTGACCGCCTCCACCTCCGAAGTGTACGGAAAAAACGTGAATGTGCCGTTTCACGAGGATGCCGACCTGGTCTTGGGACCCACCACGAAAGGGCGCTGGAGTTATGCGGCCTCCAAGGCCCTCGATGAATTCCTGGCGCTGTCCTACTGGAAAGAGAAAAAGCTCCCGGTGATCGTGGTGCGCTTGTTCAATACTGTTGGACCGCGACAGACCGGACGCTACGGCATGGTGCTGCCCAATTTCGTGAAGGCCGCGCTGGACAATGCCCCGATCACCATTTTTGGAAATGGCAAGCAGTCGCGCTGCTTCTGTGATGTGCGCGATACCGTCGAAGCGCTGATGCGCCTGATGGACACCGACCG